>JAQGMO010000327.1 GCA_028292315.1 Herminiimonas sp.
CGTCTGGCTCGCACGATCGATCGTGTGCTGGTAGACGCGCCGTGCAGCGGCCTAGGCACATTGCGGCGCAATCCGGATGGGAAATGGCGACAGACAGCGCAAGGCATAGTCGAAATGAACGCCAAGCAAAATGCGATTCTGGCGGGAGCGGCACGCTTGCTCAAGCCGGGCGGCCGCCTGGTCTACGCGACGTGCAGCATTCTGGACGAAGAAAATGAAGCCATCGTTTCGCAGTTCCTGGCATCGCATGACGAATTTGTGCTGGTGCCGATGAAAGACGTGCTGGCCGAACAAAAAATCGCGCTGGAGATGCAGGATTATTTAAAGCTGATGCCGCATCTGCATCAAACCGACGGTTTCTTCGCGGCCGTGCTCGAACGGAAAAAATGAGTTGCCGCGCCGCTGCGGTCGCCGCAGTGTCGGGATGGCTTCTGTGCGTCTCGCCGGTTGCCGCCGGGTACGACGCGTCCGGCGTTCCGCTGGTTGCGCAGGGAACGCTGCAGGCGGCATTTACCCCGGGCGATGACGTCGAGGGCTTGATCATCGGGGCGATAGATGGGGCGCGCCGGCAAGTGCTGGTCCAGGCCTATCTGTTGACCAGTAAAAAAATTGCCGCTGCTCTGATTACGGCAAAGCGGCGCGGCATTGATGTCCGTGTGCTTGCCGATGCAAAACAGCATGCAAAGGTTGAAACATCCCGAATTCCGGCGCTCGCCGCCGCCGGTATCGCTGTCTGGTTGGAAACGGGATATGAAAATGCGCACAATAAGGTCATCGTGATCGATGCGTCCACGCCCGATGCCGCCGTCATTACCGGAAGTTACAATTTCACCTGGACGGCGCAACACAAAAATGCTGAAAACATATTGCTTGCGCGAAGAAATCCGGCGCTCGCAGCCCGCTATGCCTTGAACTGGGAACGTCACCGGCTGGACGCGACGCCTTACAGAAAATGAACCAGATGTCTCCATCCACGCTTTGGCCCGAGGCATGGGCCGACCTGCACAGCGCCAGTGTGCTATGGCAAATCGGCGCTATCGTTTTATGCCTGCTATCGGCCTGGATCTTGGCGCGCGCGTTACGCGGCAAGCTCACCGCTTCGGAGGCGAGTTTGCCCGCGATGCGCTTCGGCGTCGAAAGTTTTTCGCGCGTGATGTGGCCGCTGCTCGCGCTACTGATGATGGCCGCCGCACGGCTGATACTGGCGCAGTGGCACCCGGTTAATCTGCTGCGGGTTGCCATCCCGCTGGTTGGATCGTTCGCCTTCATCCGGCTGGTGTTATATATTTTGCGCCGCGTCTTCGCGCGCAGCGGGAGAGTCGGGAGCTTCCTGCAACTGTTTGAAAAGGTCATTACGATCCTCGTGTGGGGCAGCGTGGCCGTCTATATCACCGGTTTGTGGCCGAGCCTGCAGGAATACCTTGATGGCACGGTAATCCCGATCGGACGTTACAAGGCGTCGCTGCTGATGATTTTCCAGGCGGTCGCTTCCGTCGGCGCCACGCTGATACTCGCGTTATGGGCCGGGGCCATGCTGGAAGAACGTCTGATGCGGCTCGATACGATGCATTCGTCGCTGCGCGTGGTCATGGCGCGCACCGCCCGTGCCAGCATGATCCTGATTGCGATATTGCTGAGCCTATCCCTGGTCGGCATCGATTTGACAGTACTGTCGGTATTCGGCGGGGCGCTGGGCGTCGGCATCGGACTCGGCCTGCAAAAACTTGTCGGAAACTATGTCTCGGGATTTGTGATCCTGCTCGAACGCAGCCTGGCGATCGGGGACATGGTCACCGTCGACAAGTATTCTGGGCGGGTAACCAAGATCAATGCCCGCTACACGATCGTGCGCGGCCTGGACGGCGTTGAATCCGTCATACCGAATGAAATGCTGGTCTCCGGCGTAGTGCAGAACTATTCGCTAAGCGACCGGAACACGCGAATAGCGACCCAGGTGACAGTCGCCTATGCAACCGATATCGAGAGTGTGCTGGCTTTACTGCAGAACGCCGTGTCCGGCGTCAAGCGCATCCTGGCCGACCCCGCGCCGCAGGCTTTGCTCACAAAATTAGGCGCAGACGGGCTGGAGCTGGAAATCGGTTTCTGGATTGCCGACCCCGAAAATGGGCGCGCCAATCTGCTTTCTGAAGTCAATCGGATAATCTGGCAGGCGCTGCGGGCGCATCAAATCCGTGTTCCGTTTCCACCGAAAGAGTTCCGGCTGATCGATTTCATTCCCCAGGCCGATGAAGAGGATCTCGTCTCAAGCCCGCATGCAACGCCTGTTACAGTCAACAATGCATAAAAGGGGTACAATTCTGAGCAAAATTTTGGTATACGGCTTCGCTCGCTTCATGATTTCTAATTGAACAAGTAGTTTAGCCTCTACCGCCGGCGATGTATTCATCGCAGAGATGCGATCAACTTTGGAGCATGAATGATTTTAAGTGAAGTTTTTGGTGCGGTACTCGAGTTTTTATCGAATGGGCTGACTAGCGCGACAGTGTGGCAGCTTGTCGCTTATGCCCTGGTCGTAACGCATATTACAATTGCTGCTGTAACGATTTACCTGCACCGCTGCCAAGCGCATCGCGCGCTTGATCTGCATCCCGTCGTCAGCCATTTTTTCCGCTTCTGGCTCTGGATGACAACCGGCATGCTGACGAAGGAATGGGCAGCGATCCACCGCAAGCATCACGCCAAATGCGAAACCGTCGAAGATCCGCACAGCCCGGTCACCCGCGGCATCCGGAAAGTGCTCCTCGAGGGGTCGGAACTGTACCGCGCCGAATCGAAGAATCTGCAGACTATCGAGAAATATGGTCATGGGACGCCGGACGACTGGGTCGAGCGTAATGTGTATACGCGGTTTACCTTCCTCGGTATTTCGCTGATGATGATCATCAATGTCATGCTGTTCGGCGTCATCGGCGTCACGATCTGGGCAGTTCAGATGATATGGATTCCCATTACCGCAGCTGGAATTATCAATGGCATCGGGCACTACTGGGGTTACCGCAATTATGACTGCACCGATGCGGCAAGGAACATTTTCCCGTTCGGCATCCTGATCGGCGGTGAAGAATTGCACAACAATCATCATACGTTTGGAACGTCGGCCAAGCTCTCGTCCAAATGGTATGAATTCGATATCGGCTGGATGTATATCCGCATGCTTGAAATGGTCGGTTTGGCCAAGGTGAAAAAAATTGCGCCAGCGCCGAAGTTCGTCCGCGAGAAGATGGTTGCCGATCTGGAGACCTTGCAATCAGTGGTGGCGAATCGTTATGACGTGATGGCGAAATACGCAAAATCGGTAACCCATGCCTGGCATGACGAGATCGAGCAGTTGCGTGGCAAGGCGAAGCTGGAGTCGCGTTTCCTGCGCTCGTCCAAAAAGCTGTTGCAGCGCGAGCCGGCCAAGCTTGAAGCACCTCAGAAGCAGCAGTTAAGCGAATTGTTCCAGCATAGCAAAGCATTGAAAACAATGCATGAGATGCGTATTGAACTTGGAGCGATCTGGGAACGCTCGCACTTCAGCAGCGACCAGTTGCTGCACCAGTTGCAGGACTGGTGCCGCCGTGCCGAAGCGTCCGGCATCAAATCGTTGCAAGAGTTTTCGATGCGCTTGCGCAGCTATGCCTGATACCGGGATAAAGCCCGCTGTCTGATAAACAGCGCAATGATTTGAACTGACCCCTAAAAGTTGGACAACAACTTTCAGGGGTTTTTTTCATGGCGGCGTACATCGAGCAGTTCAATTAACAAGCTTGGAAAGCCGGCACAGGCGACAGCGGAATACTCAATAAGGAGTTCCAGGCTGCGAAATTACAACCCGGTTCCATTGTTGCGGATAGTGATCCGACTATTGAGATGGAAGCGAATAAACTGGCAATGTCCAGAATGAATGAACAAAAATAAACCCGGTCATTTCTTACCTTAGCAGACGCTGCCGTCAAGGCATACGATCAGGTGAAAACCTCAGCTGACCAAAAATTCGATTTAAGCAGTTCGATCCAGCCTCGTATGGAAAACAAGTTCACGCCTTTTCAGCCTTTACCCCATTTAGTTTTTCAAACGAGCAATAATGCAAGACCAACTCAAAGGCCTGCGCGACATTGCGCTCCCAGGGAATGAAAAAAGCCCGCAAGAACAATCTTGCGGGCTTTTCTTTAAGTCCCGATCAATTACTTGATCTTGGTCTCTTTGTACTCAACATGCTTGCGCGCCTTGGGATCAAATTTCATGATCGACATTTTTTCAGGCGTCGTGCGCTTGTTCTTGGTCGTCGTGTAGAAGTGACCCGTGCCTGCGGTCGATTCCAGCTTGATTTTGTCGCGGCCAGATTTAGCCATGATAATTCCTTTATTCTGCTAGTTAGACTTTTTCGCCACGAGCACGCATATCGGTCAACACGGCTTCAATGCCGAGCTTATCAATCGTGCGCAGACCAGCAGCGGACAGGCGGAGGGTTACGAAACGTCCTTCGGCCTCAACCCAGATACGGCGATTTTGCAGGTTAGGCAAAAAGCGGCGTTTCGTTTTGTTATTTGCATGGGAAACATTGTTGCCGACCATCGGCTTCTTCCCGGTGACTTGGCAAACACGAGCCATGGTTCACTCCTTAAAGTTTCCGAAATTGGAAAAAAACAGAGTATAGCTAAAAAAATGAAATGATTCAATGACTTGCGAAAAACAATTGTGTCTCGAAGTAGTACATGGATTTAACAATCTGTGCGTGAAGGTTTTTATACGAATTGCTTCACAGTTGCCCGTGTTCGGCGAATGAATGGACTTGTTCTCCCGCGACGATAAAGTGATCCAGTACACGTATATCGACCAGGGCCAATGCCTGTTTCAGGGTTTGCGTTACGGTGTGATCGGCCGCGCTGGGGTCGGCGATGCCCGAAGGATGGTTATGTGCCAGAATCACTGCCCCGGCATTGTGTGCAAGTCCTGCCTTGACAACTTCCCTCGGATGGACGCTGGTATGCGTCAGGGTGCCTCGGAATAAGTGTTCAGTGGCGATCAGCCGGTTCTTAACATCAAGAAACAATACGGCGAAGGATTCATAGGGTTTCGCCGCCAGGAGCAGCCGCAGATACTGCTTGACAGCCTGCGGCGAACTTAGTGCCACGCCAGCCTGTAATTCTTCGCCGATCGCGCGGCGCGCCAGTTCCAGCACGGCCTGCAGTTGGGCGAATTTGGCTGGTCCCAAACCATGCACAAGCGCGAAATCCGCAAGGCTGGCTGAAAACATCCGACTCAGCGAACCGAAATGTCCGACCATCTCGCGTCCGAGATCGACCGCACTTTTACCTCGCACGCCGATGCGCAGGAACACGGCGAGCAATTCGGCGTCAGACAGGGCATGCGGGCCGTGTTTGATCAGCCGTTCGCGTGGGCGTTGGTCTTCCGGCCAGTCGGTGATTGCCATTGTTTACCATTCTCAAAGGTCGTCTAACGGAAATAGGGGCACGGTCCGTGGCACGTGTGTACCGCGCGGGATAAACGCGCGGCGGAAAAAACGGTTTTGATGGCGACGTGGCTTAAAATGACGCATTCTCCGGTTTAATTAAAATCGCTATCAAAATCCGAATGTCAAATTTATCACAACCTGTAGTTACAGTATCAGCTTACCTGACTTTACATTATCGTCTTGCGTCGATGGACGATAAAAATATCGTTACCACCTTCGACGCCAACCCGGCGACGCTGCAGCTTGGCCAGGGGCAGCTGGCCCCTTTCCTGGAGACGTGCCTGCTCGGTCTGCCCGAAGGGACGCACCGTACATTTGAACTCTCGCCTGAACAGGCCTTCGGACCGCGCAACCCGGACCTGGTCCAGCGGGTGTCACGCGCGACGCTGGCCGAGAATTCCCAACTGGGCGAGGAGTATGCGATCGGCGACCTGGTGGAATTCGCCGCACCGGGTGGCGGGCGATTTGCCGGCGTGTTACGTGAAATGCACGAGGATGACGCACTCTTCGATTTCAATCATCCGCTCGCGGGCCAGCCGGTAAAATTCGAAGTGAAGATTATCGGGATACTATAACGAGTGATGCAGGCTCTGGTGCAAGTGCGCGTGATGCGCGTGCAAGGCATTATTGCAACCGGATTTCAAGGATAACGAATGGATCAGGAAATTTTGCTCGCGCAGCCGCGCGGGTTTTGCGCCGGAGTGGACCGCGCCATTGACATCGTCGAGCGCGCCCTTGCACAGTTCGGCGCGCCGATTTATGTGCGACATGAAATCGTGCACAATGCGTACGTGGTGGAAGATTTGCGCAACAAGGGCGCCATCTTCATTGAAAAATTAGCGGACGTACCAACCGGAAGCACCCTTATTTTTTCTGCGCATGGCGTGCCCAAGGCGGTCGAAGAGGAAGCTGCCGCGCGCGGCCTGACCGTGTTCGACGCAACCTGTCCGCTTGTGACAAAGGTACATGTGGAAGTGGCGAAAATGCGCCGTGAAGGACGTGAAGTCATCATGATCGGACATGACGGGCACCCCGAAGTGGAAGGCACCATGGGACAGGCGGAAGAGGGCATGCACCTGGTTGAGACGGTGGCGGACGTTGCCAGGCTGCAGGTCAGGAATCCCGCGATGCTGGCCTATGTATCGCAAACCACCTTGTCGGTGGACGATACGGCCGATGTGATAGCCGAATTGAAAAAGCGGTTTCCCGAAATCGCGGAACCGAAAAAAGGGGACATCTGTTATGCCACCACCAACCGCCAGGAAGCCGTCAAGTTCATGGCGCCGCAGGTAGACGTGGTAGTCGTGGTCGGCAGTCCGAACAGTTCCAATTCCAACCGGCTGCGGGAAGTCGCTGAAAAGAAGGGGGCAGTTGCCTACATGGTCGATAACGCGTCGCAAATCGATCCGGCATGGACTGCGGGAAAAAAGCGCATCGGCGTGACCGCCGGCGCCTCGGCGCCCGAAATCCTGGTGAATGCCGTGATAGAACAATTGAAGAAAAATGGCGCTAAAAATGTGCGCGTGCTGGACGGGGTGGAAGAGCATGTGACCTTTCCTTTGCCGAAAGGCCTGGCAGGCCGATTGCCCGTACCGGACTGACCAGCGGCGCGCAAGCCTCAGCGGCACCCATGTGATTGAATCCGGGGTGCCGTTTTTGCAGGCGCCAAGGTGTCGCCCAAGCGGTTATCAATTCATCAGGCATTCATCAGGCAGGATGGCTTTGAATAAAATTACCTGATTCAATCCACGAAGGGAGCACACCAAGCATGGACATTTTTATCCAGCAGGTTATCAATGGGCTGGTCTTAGGAAGCATGTACGCCTTGATTGCCCTCGGATATACGATGGTATACGGCGTGCTGAACCTCATCAATTTTGCGCATGGCGATGTGCTGATGATCGGGGCGATGGTCGGGTTGACCATTCTTAAGCTGGTGGATGGCGCAGCGCCCGGTCTGCCCGGTGTGATCAAGCTTGTCATTGCGATTGCCGGAGCTATTCCTGTTTGTGCAATCGTAAATATACTGATTGAACGAATTGCCTACCGCCGGCTGCGCAATGCGCCACGGCTAGCGCCGTTGATTACCGCGATCGGTGTCTCGATCCTTCTGCAGACTTTTGCCATGATGATCTGGGGACGCAATCCGCTCCCGTTCCCGCAAGTCATGCCGTCCGAGTCGTTCCAGCTCTTCGGTGCGCTAATTACGCCCGCCCAGGTGATGTTGCTGGTGCTGGCGGCGGCATCGATGGCCGGTCTGGTGCTGCTGGTGGAGAAAACCAGGATGGGCCGGGCGATGCGCGCCACGGCGGAAAATCCACGGGTCGCCGGCTTGATGGGAGTCGATGCCAACAAGGTGATTGTGCTCACTTTTGCAATCGGCGCCGCCCTGGCCGCAGTGGCCGGCGTAATGTGGGGAGCCAATTATTCTTCGGCCCAGTTCGCGATGGGGTTCGTCCCGGGACTGAAGGCATTCTCGGCGGCGGTGCTCGGCGGGATCGGCAATATCTATGGCGCGATGCTGGGCGGTATCCTGCTCGGACTGATCGAAAGCCTGGGCGCCGGTTATATCGGCGACCTGACGGGCGGCTTCCTCGGCAGCCATTATCAGGATATCTTTGCATTCATCGTATTGATCGCCGTATTGACCTTGCGGCCGTCCGGCATCATGGGCGAGCGAGTGGCGGATCGCGCATAGGGGAGAGCAGACCATCGTGACGAAATTTTTCAATGCCGGAAACAGTTCGCGCAAAGCCTGGGTCGGCCTGGTCCTTCTCGGCATCGTGGCGATCGCCTTTCCTTTCATAGCGGCCAACTTCGGCAATTCATGGGTACGCATCATGAATATTGCGCTGCTGTATATCATGCTGGCGCTGGGCTTGAATATCGTGGTCGGCTTCGCCGGTTTGCTCGACCTTGGCTATATCGCTTTCTATGCGCTTGGCGCATACCTGACCGCGTTGCTGGCTTCACCGCAGTTCGCCGTCGTGCTTGAATCGTTCGCCAGTCAATATCCGCCGGTCGGCAATGTGCTGATCGGGTTTTTCGGGCCTGAGATTGCGCAGAACGGCTTTCATTTGCCGATCTGGTTTATCGTGCCGCTGGCGGCGGCTTTCGCCGGATTGTTCGGCGCCGTGCTTGGTGCGCCCACGCTCAAATTGCGCGGCGATTATCTCGCGATCGTCACGCTCGGCTTCGGTGAAATCATCCGCATATTCATGAATAATTTGAATGGCCCGGTCAATATCACCAACGGCCCGCAGGGCATCAACCTGATCGATCCGATTCGCATCGCCGGCGTATCGCTGGGCGGCGAAGCGGGATCTCAGGCGACGGTACGGCTAGGCAGTTTTTCCATGCCATCGGTTAATGCGTACTACTTCGTATTTCTGGCGCTGTGCGTCGCGATCGTCTTCATATCGATTCGTTTGCAGCACTCCCGCCTCGGGCGCGCCTGGGTCGCGATCCGTGAAGATGAAACCGCAGCCAAGGCCATGGGCATCAACACCCGCAACATGAAACTTCTGGCCTTTGCGATGGGCGCGTCTTTCGGCGGCATCGCCGGCGCCATGTTCGCATCCTTCCAGGGATTCGTATCGCCTGAATCATTTTCGCTGACCGAATCGATCGCCGTGCTGGCAATGGTGGTGCTGGGCGGGATGGGCCATATACCCGGCGTGGTGCTCGGCGGCCTGATTCTGGCGGCGTTGCCGGAACTGCTGCGGCATACGGTAGAGCCGGTACAGATGGCCCTGTTCGGCAAAATCGCGATTGAGGCTGAAGTATTGCGCCAGCTGCTGTATGGCCTGGCGATGGTCGTCATCATGCTGAACCGGCCAGCCGGACTCTGGCCGGCGCCCAGACATGAAGACCGGCCCGATGCCGACGTTGACGATCCATCCAAAGCCACCGGCGTGGTTGCCGCATAAGGAAGCCGCATGTCCCAGCAAATCATTCTCAGGATAGCAGGCGTCTCCAAGCGGTTCGGCGGGCTCAAGGCCTTGTCGGACGTCGGCATCAGTATTGCAAAAGGCCAGATTTACGGTTTGATCGGTCCTAACGGCGCCGGCAAGACTACCTTCTTCAATGTGATCACCGGACTCTACCAGCCGGACAGCGGAACCTTTGAACTGGCCGGAAAACCTTATTCTCCGTCCGCGCCGCACGAGGTGGCGAAGGCCGGCATCGCGCGCACATTCCAGAACATCCGCCTGTTTGGCGAAATGTCCGCGCTTGAGAACGTGATGGTAGGGCGTCATGCGCGCACCCATCAAGGCGTTTTGGGCGCCATATTTCGTCACCGGGCGGCGCGCGAGGAAGAAGCCGGAATTCGCAAACGGGCAATGGAACTGCTGGATTTTGTCGGCATCGCAAAATTTGCCGACCGGACTTCCAGGCATTTATCCTACGGCGACCAGCGCCGGCTCGAAATTGCGCGCGCGCTGGCTACCGATCCGCAGCTGCTGGCGCTCGATGAACCGGCGGCCGGCATGAACGCCACCGAAAAGCTGGCGTTGCGCGAACTGCTGGTAAAGATACGGGGCGCGGGCACCACCATCCTGTTGATCGAGCATGACGTGAAACTCGTAATGGGACTATGCGACCGGATCACCGTGCTGGATTACGGGAAGCCGATCGCGGAAGGCGTTCCGGCCGACATACAAAAGGATCCGGCGGTGATCGAGGCATACCTTGGCGGAGCACATTGATGGCCGGTGATCTGTTGAGCATCCGCGGCCTGAAGGTGGCCTATGGCGGAATTCAGGCGGTAAAGGGAATCGATCTCGACGTCAGCAAGGGCGAGCTGATTACCTTGATCGGCGCGAATGGCGCGGGGAAAACCACCGCGCTCAAAGCGATTACCGGTACTCTGCCGGAATGCCGGGTAGAAGGACATATCGAGTATGCCGGTCATCCGGTCAAAGGAATGCATTCGTTTGAACTGGTCCAGCGCAAGCTGGCGATGGTGCCGGAAGGGCGCGGCGTGTTTACCCGCATGTCGGTTCAGGAAAATTTGATGATGGGCGCGTACACGCGCAATGACAAGGCAGGCATTGCCGCTGATATCGAGAAGTGGTTCGCTGTTTTCCCCCGACTGAAAGAACGGGCCGGCCAGATGGCCGGCACATTGTCCGGTGGCGAGCAGCAGATGCTCGCCATGGCGCGCGCACTGATGTGCAATCCGGTATTGTTACTGCTAGACGAGCCATCCATGGGCCTGGCGCCCATCATGGTCGAGAAAATTTTTGAAGTGGTGCGCGAGGTGTCCGCGCTGGGAGTCACGATTCTGCTGGTCGAGCAAAATGCCAGGCTAGCGCTGCAGGCGGCGAATCGCGGTTATGTGATGGATTCCGGGCTGATCACGATGAGTGGCGATGCGCGGCAGATGCTGGATGACCCGCGGGTTAGGGAAGCCTATCTCGGCGAAGGCTAATCTAACCGAGCATGATGGGAGTGCACGCCGCCCGGAAACCTTCGCGCGCCTCAGCTCCGCACACGCCAGAATGCCAGGCGCGACAGCCAGCGTTCGCTTGCCATGCGCGCCTCGTTCAGGACCTGCGCCGGGAGTAACGAAAGCAGGGCTGGAACGCCAAAGGCCAGCACGGTTACATCGTCGATCCATCCAAGAACCGGCAAGGCGTCGGGCACCAGATCAATCGGGCTGAATACATACAGGCCCATCAGGACAGCAACTGCTTTGACCAACCGAGGTGTTGCCGGATTGCGACAGGCAAACCACAATATCGTGAGTTCACGTCCGGTTGCCCGCAAAATTCGACTTATTTTAGAAAACATGGCGATCTCCAGTTAAGACGCATGCGGTCAGGTAAGCCCGTGGATTAGCGCGTCCATTGGTGAAAATGGGGACGACGGACCAGATCAAAAGGCGCGCGCGATAAAAACATGCCGGCGAACATAGCTGGCGCGCTGGCAATCATATCCGCCACAGATTGGACACAGGTATATGCCGGAATAGATTTAAAATGATATAAAGATAAACACTTTCATCTCATAGCAGGCGCCAGGAATGAAACTCTATAGCTATTTTCGTAGTTCGGCATCGTACCGCGTACGCATCGCATTGAATCTCAAAAATCTTTCCTATGAAACAGTACCGGTGCATTTGCTGAGAAACGGCGGCGAGCAGTTTTCCCCGGAGTATCGCAAGCTCAACCAGGATGCGCTGGTGCCGGTCTTGGTCGATGATTCACGGGATGATGCCTACGCATTGACGCAGTCGCTGGCTATTATTGAATATCTTGATGAAGTCCACCCGATGCCAGCCTTGTTGCCTACATCGGCGGCGGACCGCGCATTCGTTCGCAGCCTTGCGCTCTCGATCGCGTGCGATATTCATCCAGTGAATAACCTGCGCATATTGCGCTACCTGGTGCATAACCTGAAGGTAAGCGAAGAAGATAAAAATGCCTGGTACCGCCACTGGTGCGAACACGGACTGGCCGCGCTTGAAGCGACTCTGGCGGCGGACAACCGGGTTGGCGCCTTCTGTTACGGCGATACGCCGACGTTAGCCGATTGCTGCCTGGTGCCGCAGGTCGCCAATGCGCAACGACTTGATTGCGATCTCGCATCGATGCCGATCATCATGCGCATCAATGAAACCTGCATGGACATCGAGGCTTTTGCGAATGCGGCGCCGGCGAATCAGCCTGATGCCCAGTGACGTCCAGTGATACAAAGTGATGCTGGGTGATACTGGGTGATACTGGGTGATCGGGCGCGTTCCGGAGAAAAACCATCCCCGGAGCGATTCGTTCAATAGCGAAATGCGCGACCGTTCTCGATGCGAACGCGGCTGCCGACGCTCAAATCGGCGACGGTATCCTGCATGATTGTCTGATACGTGCCGTTATCAAGGCGAACACCGATCTGATAAGCATTCGCCTTCGCCCTGTTACGCTGGTCAATCTGATTGCCGACGACGGCGCCGCCGACAGCACCCACGGCGGTTGCCGCAGTCCTTCCGTTACCATCGCCGATCTGGTTGCCCAGCAAACCGCCGACAACGCCGCCGATCACGGTACCGGCCCCGATTCCACTGGTCGAGCCGGAAGTGTTCACCATCTGAATAGAATCAACTACACCGTAACTGGAGTAGTAGCCCTGGCTGCTTGCAGCGGGATAGGGCTGCGGTTGACTTGACGCGGTCGGATACCCCGGCGCCGCACAACCGGCTAGAAACGCGGATGCAGCAAGCGCTGCGACGACTATAGTGCGATTTGTTTTCATATTTGCTCCTGGTAATGTGAAACTAGGGTATGCGCAAAAATCCGGACTGTCCGTGCGGTGCCGCGCTTATCTTTTCAGCGACAGGACTAAATGAACGACATTGGAAATTACGCAAACCGTCATACTGAATCGGTATAAACGGATTGCAATAAAAACATTTTATTGCGGAATATTGGGAGAGTTAGGACTTGTTACATAGTCTTACTTTAGTAGTGATTTGACATAGTTAACTTAAAATCATTGATAAAAGAAACGTCCTTCACCAATCAAGTCGATTTTCGGAAGCGTGCATGGTTTTAAAATGATGATTAGGGTAAAGTAAAGTACGTGCAATCAAATTAAGCGGGCGCTGTTTATCGTTTGCTTATCTGAAATGAGCAGGTCTTTTACCGTCGAACAGGAACCACTGATGCGTTTTGATTTTGAGTGGCCGCTACCGCCACATTTCGAGCTGATCCCGAAATCCGGATTGTCCCGCATGACAGGGCAGAGTCTGATTGTGATGAATGACGGGCGGCGCGAGCCGGGCACCTTGCAGCGGCTGGACCCGGAGACATCGCTGGCGGAATTCACCCCGGATAAGGCAAGTACCAACCTCAGTATCGGATTTTCGAAATTCAAAAGTATTCGCCTGCTCGATCCGATCGGCCTTAGCCGCGTAAAGTTGACCACCGGAGCCGAAGGCGCCGATTCCGGCTTGGGCAAGACCCCACTCAAACAGAAATGTGTCGTTTACTTCAAGGATGGCGATAGCCTGATTTCGGAAACGATTGGCTTCGTGCAGCAAAAATGCGGACTGTTCCTGTTCCTCGTATCGGACGGCAGCACTGTCTTGCGCTGGTTTATCCCGTCGGATGCTATCAAAAGCTTCCAGATCGGCACTCAGCTCGGCGAGATACTGGTGGATGAAAACCTGGTATCGCAGGATTCAGTGGACGAGGGCTTGAAACAGCAGGAAGCGCTGCGTACTAAAAAGCTCGGTGATTATTTGCAACACCAGCAAATTGTCACGCAAGCGCAAATCGAGCAAGCGCTTCAGAATCAGAAGGAGATGCCTCATATAAGACTGGGTGAGGCTTTACTTCAGGAAAAGCTAATTACCGAGGATCAACTTAACGAAGCCCTCGAGTTGCAATCGCGCGACCGCAAAATGCATCTTGGCGAAATCCTGGTCACGATGGAAGTCGTAAAAAGGGAAACGATACGGCGTGTCCTTGCGCAAAAGCTCGGCATTCCATTAGTCAGCCTGCGCAAGTTTGAATTCGATCCCAACCTTATCAAGACCGTTCCCGCCGAACTTGTTCGCAAGCATAATGTGATGCCGCTCTACCGGACAGACGCCAGGCTTGTCGTCGCGATGGAGAACCCGCTCGAATTCGAGGCGCTGCAGGCGCTTGCATTCTTTACCAAGTTGAAAATCGACCCGGTAATGAGTTCGGCCGACGATATCGGCACCGCCATCAAACGATTTTATGGTTCCCAGTCCGCCCGCGAAAGCATGGAAGACCTGGTGGGAGAATTGGGCTCCGGCTATGATGCGTTGCCCAACGTCGGCGGCCCGGTTCTTGAAGACGTTTCAGAATCCGATAACACGCTGGTGCGCCTGGTGAACAAGATTATTCTCGATGCGTTCGAGGATGGCGCATCCGATATCCATATCGAGACGATGAAGGGAAACAAGCCGACCCGGGTCCGCTTCCGCAAGGATGGCGTCATGACGCATTATTCGGAAATTCCAGCGAACTTCCGGAATGCGCTGGTCTCGCGTCTGAAGATCATGAGCCGCCTGGATATTTCGGAAAAGCGCCGATCGCAAGACGGCAAACTCGATTTCCAGCAGTTCGGCCCGGCAAAAATCGAGCTCCGTGTCCTGACGATGCCGACCACGGAAGGGCTGGAAGACGTGGTCATGCGGATACTGGCCGCGCCGAAGGCGATCTCGATCGAGAACCTCGGCCTTTCCTCCTATGCACTCGAGGGCGTGAAAAAAATCGCCGGCAGTCCGCATGGCCTGCTGTTTGTCTGCGGGCCGACCGGATCAGGCAAAACCACGACGCTGCATTCGATGCTCAACTATATCAATACACCGCAACGCAAGATCTGGACCGTCGAGGATCCGATTGAAATCACCCAGGAAGGGTTGCGCCAGGTGCAGGTGCAAACCAAGATTGACTGGACCTTCGCGGCTGTGCTGCGCAGTTTTTTGCGCGCCGATCCGGACGTGATCATGGTTGGCGAAACACGCGACCCGGAGACCGCAAAGACAGTGATCGAGGCATCGCTTACGGGACACCTGGTTTTTTCAACCATGCATACGAACAGTGCCGCCGAAAGCGTTGTCAGGTTGCTCGACCTGGGGCTGGACCCGTTTAACTTCGCGGACGCGCTGAAAGGCGTAGTCGGCCAGCGGCTGGCGCGGCGCCTTTGCACCACGTGCTGTCAGTCCTATCAGCCGGATAACGAAGAGCTCAACATGCTTGCGCACGAATATTGTTTTGAAACCGAGCTCGAGCCGTCCGATGTGATTGCCCAATGGAAGAAGGCGCACGGGAATGGGGATGGGAAGCTGACCTTGCAACGCGCCAATGGCTGTGACGAATGCAACGGGAGCGGTTACAAGGGCCGGGTCGGCGTGCACGAGCTGCTGATCAATTCCGCTGCCGTGAAAAGAAAGATACACGCGAAAGCGACTGTTCAGGAAATCGTGAAAGTTGCAGTGTCAGAAGGTATGCAGACGCTGCGTCAGGATGGCATCAACAAGATATTTCAAGGCTATACGGACTGGGAGCAGATCAGGACGCTTTGATCATGCTCCCCGCGCCGCCAGGAATTCAGCCGGTGCTGCGTTCCTGCTTGATCTGCCAGATGCCGGCGCGCCGGACCAGCACCAGGGTCTTCGGATTTTTCGCCGTCAGGCGGTCGGAAACGAAGATCTGGCGGAAACTGACAGTCGCCGTATCGCCGCTGACTGCTACCCGCGGGGCCTCGACCTTTACGTCAATGCGGCTTTTATCAACGATTCTGGCGGTCCGCATGGCCGTCCATGCTTCACGGGACTGACCGTCGGGCGTTTGAAAATCATCGCTATAAAAGTTCAGGTAGCGTTTGACATCCCTGGCGCTCCACGCCTGGGCCCAGCTAGTGACCGCGGCCAGGACCTGCATGGTCTCCGGATCGGCATTTGTCGATTTTGTGCGCTCCGTCCCCGGGGGAATTGGCGCCGCGCCGCCAGGTCCCGCGTCTGCCGATGCCGGCATCGATTTCTGGCTACTGACGGTCTGTAAATTGCCGGTTACATTTCGTGCGACGGCCAGCTTGGCTCTTGTGCTCTGGCTACCCGCATCCAGCTTGGTCACCTTTTCATATGCCTGGATCGCCAGTTCAGCGTACACGTCGCCGAGATTTTCATAGGCGGTCGTATAGCTCGGATGTATCTGGATCGCCTTGTCAAGCGCTACCCGGGCTTTTTCGTACTGGCCCCTGGCGGCATATAAAACCGCCAGATTATTATGCGGTTCCGGCAAATTAGGAAAATCTTCCGTTAGTTTAGCCAGTACTTCAATCGCTTCCGGCGATTTGTTTTGCCGCGCCAGAATCATCCCCTTGGAAAACCGCATGCGCGGGTCACCCGGACTACGTGCAAGGGCGGCATCGACTTTGGCCATTGCCTCCGGTAGACGTCCCGATGCGATCAGCCGCGACACTTCATTCTCATCAGTAGCCGTCGATGCACCGACAGGCGCAGACGCAAGCAATATAGCGGCAAAGCCAGAAAGGCTGATGATGGCCGTAAGCGAATGCCGAATTCGTGATACTGACTTTGTCGGAGGTTTCATTTGACGGTCCGAGAATATTTTTTAAAAGAAACTATATGCTACACGTCCTGGTTACTATCGGCGTACTTTACAGGGCGACTGTCGGTTTTCCGACACGGTTTTACTGTCGCCTAAAACATAATTTCATACAAAAAGTTAAAACCAGGGCCTGTGTGCAGTGTGATTACCGGTAATGTACCAATGTGTTTTGAGACTCGGCAGGTTTGGATGAGGCGACTCTGCCTGACGCATCCGAAAAAGCGGATTTTCGTAACGATTTATGCAAAATCGTCGATGCTTTCTCAGATTTGGTATCAACTTCGAAGTCGACCGCAGCAAGCTTGACGGGCCTCATGCAGCCACCAAGGAATTTCTTTTCAGCAACCGCGTTAATTTGTTCATGGTGCTTTTTATAGATGGCGAGCGGACTGTCCCCATTTGTCGCCCCATTGAAATGCTCTGCAAGCGCTTCTCCGGAGATAAATGCAACAAACTCGTCGCTGTCGATCAGTATGGAAAACCACAATCCTTTCTGTAAAGAATCTTTGTTTTGCCTTGCCATGATAGCCTCCAGTGATCTAGGGAAAAGGTGTGCCGCTAAGTAAAGTATCGTCACATCGATCTTCTGGCGCTATCGTTGATCCCAAGATTATTGGTGTAGTGGAACGACATAAAACGCGTAGGGGATTCCCTACAAACAATACAGTTGGTTTCTTTTTTTAGCACGAAGCAGAAATGAATAATGAATCCTGGAGATTAAATCAGCAGGCCGTTTTCGAGGGCGTAGCGGGTCAGTTCGGTATTGTTCGTCATTTCCATTTTTTCAAGAATCCGAGTCCGGTAGGTGGTCACTGTACTCGGACTTAAATTCAAGGTATGGGCGATCTTAACCAGACTTTCTCCGGCGGCGATCATTTTCAATACCTCGAGTTCACGGTCGGACAGAGACTCGTGGGGGGTAGGATTATGCGTGCCGATCATATTGGCGAGCTTTTCCACCAAGGTAGGACTGATGTACTTGCCCCCGGCCGCAGCCTTTCGAACCGCGGCAATCATGGTGGACGCGGCATTGCTCTTGGTTAGATACCCCGCCGCGCCGAGTTTCAGGGCTCGGACCGCATAAACGTCCTCCGAATACATGCTTAGTATGAGGACTGCGAGTTTCGGTTTTTCCGCGCGGAGCTGCTTGAGCAAATCGAGACCGTTTTTTCCGGTAAGCGCGATATCGACCAGCGCGACATCAAACTCCCTGTTCCGTATCAATTGCAATGCGTCCTGGGCGGTTTCCGCTTCCCCGGCCACGTCGATATCGTCTGCAGTGCTCAGCATCAGCCGTACCCCATTTCGTACGACGGTATGGTCGTCTACCAGCAGAACCCTGATTTGTTCACGTTGCATTTGCATCCTCCAAAGGCATGCGTAATACGATTGACGTACCGGACCCCGCTACACCGTTGATTTTCAATTCGCCGCCGAAGTGGCGCGTGCGTTCATGCATGCCGAGAATGCCCCATGACTCGCCGTCGAGCAGGCCTTCCGCATCCAGTCCTTTGCCGTTGTCATCAATTTCAATGACGATGGAGTCGTCCTGCCGCCGCGCCCGAATCGTCACGCGAGTGGCCGCAGCGTGACGCACGACATTGGTCAGCGCCTCCTGGACAATCCGGAACAGCGTGGTGCTGCGTGCAGGATCAATCTGGGTTGCCACAGCATTCTCATCGATGATGCAGGCACAGGTCAGCCCTGTCCGTTGTTCAATTTGTTCCGCATACCACTCGAGTGCGGCCCAGACGCCGAGCTGATCCAGTACGCTCGGCCGCAGATCGGCGATCACCCGGCGCACGGTTTCCAGCGCCGTATCCGCCAGTTCTGCTGCGTCGATCAGCAACTGCTCGGGAGTAGCGCCGGCACTGATCGCGCGGTCGATGGAAACGGACACATAGGCCTTGATGCCGGTAAGCAATCCACCGAGCTCATCATGAATTTCACGCGCAATGCGCTTGCGTTCGTCTTCCTTGATGTTTTCCTGGTGAGCGGCAAGCTGGCGCAAGGCATCCTGTGATTGCTGCAAAGCTTCTTCATTCAGCTTGCGTTCAGTAATGTCGCGCGCGACGGCCACGATAATCCATCCATCGCCGGAAGGATGCGCCCGCCGCTGCATTTCCACCGGCACTTCGACGCCATTCTTGCGCCGCAGCCAGACTTCGACGCGGTCGAATGATTTGCCGCCGCCGGGCCAATCGTACAACGACGCCAGCCGCTTGTTCGACCTGCCGCCAAGATCCGCCGGGCCCAATTTCAACATTTCTTCCCGGGTATATCCGAGCAGGTGACAAGCCGTCGTATTGACGTCGACCAGAAACATGGATCTGACATCGAGCAGAAAAATAGCGTCAGCGGTGGCATCCATCGCCGCGCGAAACCGGCGCAGATCTTCATCGCGCTGCATGCGTTCCGTCACATCCTTGCCGACCCCGCGATAGCCGGCAAAGTTTGCAGCGGCGTCAAACACGGGTTCACCGCTGATCTGAAGATATTGACGCGTGCCATCGCTATTGCGCAGGCTGTATTCAAAGTCGTGGTACGGCCTCATGGCCTTCATGTCTTCGGTTATTGCGCACCGCGCGGACTCACTCCACTGCGCACCCTCGATTTCCCATGGTGTTCGGCCAAGAAGGCGGTCGGCATCGATTCCCGGCTTCCCTGTGCCGTGACGGAAAATTGATCTGAAACGCATGTACAGATCCTGCTCCCAGTACCAGTCGGAAGACAGGTCGACCAAGCTGCGAAATCGCTCTTCACTTTTAACCAGGGCCTGTTGCGCCCGCTCCTGCTCCGTGATGTCGAGGAAGGTGCCGACGACTTTGGTCACCACATTCCTGCCGTTGCGGATTGCGTTGCCTTTGCCATGTATATACCTGGTGGACCCGTCGGGCCGAATGATGCGGAAACCGAGATTAAATTCAGTGCCGCTTTCTACACTTGCCTTGAAGGCGTGCTTTACTTTGTCGCGGTCGTCGGGATGGACGGTCCTGAACGTCAGATCGATGTCCGGCACCACCGATTGCGGCAATAGGCCGCATATGCGGAATGTCTCATCGGACCAGCGCATTTCATTCGCTTCCATATCGACTTCCCAGCTTCCGACATGGGCAATTCTTTGGGCGCGAGTCAGGTTATTCTGTGTATCTTTCAGGATTTCTTCACTGCGTTTGCGTTCGCCGATTTCAGTGTGCAACTGTGCATTGGCAGCCACCAGCGCGGCCGTTCTCTCCAGCACCCTGGTTTCGAGTTCAGCGTGGGCCAGGCGCAGCGCTTCTTCGGATAGCTTGCGCTCGGTGATATCCGTCAGGCAGTTGATTGCGCCTGTCATGGTGCCCTGCTGATCCCAGCGCGGTACGATATTTACCATTGCCGTCCGGCGCGATCCATTGGGGCGCTCGAATATCAGTTCGTGATTCAGGATCGGAATCCCGGTGCGCAATACTTCCCCCATCGGACAGGCAAAATGTGGCAAATAAATGCCATCGGCAGTGTAAATCCGAAACGCGCCACAATACTTTTCGCCAGGATCTCCCACCCGCGGCACCCGTCCCCACAAGACCACCGCGCTGCGGTTATAACTTTCGATGACGCCGGTTGTATCACAAACATAGACGCCGGTCGGCAGTATGTCGACCAGTTCGCGCAAGGTCCTCTGACTTGCATGCAATGCCTCCTCGGCGCGCTTGGTATCGGTTATGTCAAGATTGACATAAACCGCTCCGACGATCCGGCTGGCGGCATCTCGCAGCGGTACTGCCGAAGTACGGATAATCTTGCGGCTGCCGTCGAAGCATTGAATCTCGAGTTCCTGATCATAGGTGGCCTGGCCCATTTTAATTGCGCGTGAATGGGCGCGCTCTTCGGGATGGACCTCTTTTCCGCCGTTTGGCCACCAGGCTTTGTACGTAGCGATTTCGTTCGATTCGGCGTTACTGCTTCCCCGCCAGATCTGGTGTCCGGCTGGATTGATATTAATGAAGTTGCCGTTTTCATCAGCGATGAAAACGCCGACCGGCAGCAAATCGAGAATCTGCTTGAGCCGGGCTTCATTTTGCTGCAACTCACCTGCGGCGCGTTCGCGCAGTGCGATTTCCTTCCGAATACTTAAGAACACATAAAACAGAAAAATGCTAAGGGAAGCCAATAGCAGCGTCGAACTCCTGCGGGAAGCCGATTCGCGCGAATCTTCTTCGGCCATATGCAAGGCAAGCAGAGTCCTCGTATCGACTTCAATTTTATTGATGGTTGAGCGGATTTCATCAGTGATGGCCATTTCCTGTCCGAACTGCCCGGTAACGGTTTCCATCCCTTCCAGATTGCGGAGATCCTGATAAAACTGAAAAAAAGCGGCGCGCGTGGCAAGCTGCTGCTTGACGAATTGAAAACGGTCGTCGGGCGCTCCACTGGTAAGCCGCTCTGCCTTCTGCAGGTTTTCCGCCATGACAGCCAAGGCATCGTCGCGGCTCGTCAGAAATTTGTCAGAACCAGTTACGGCATAACTGCGCTGCGCGAATTCCGCACGGTACAGGCTGTTCATCAGGGAAGCCAGCGCAATCACAAGTTCATGATTCTGGTCGATCATGCGACGCGCTTCGATAGCCTTGTTGGAGTTGTGCCAGGCAATGGCGCTAAGCAGCACGAACACGACGACTGCCATGCCGAACCCGCCCAAAACCATCCGTTCAACTGTCCACTTTTTCATCTGTACTCATTAAAAAGATAAAAATATCTTTGCCGAGCTCAGAAAGACGCATTCTGAATATTGCTACCGTACCAGTAATATTACCTTTTTGACCGATTGTCGTCGTGTTTTTATAGAACGGCGAAAAAAGCCTGGATTGGCGGAGCTGAAATAGTTTGCGAACAAGGTGGAAGACGAATGGAACATAGCTCCTTATCCAGGTTACTTAATCTGTATTCGCCAGGGGACAACCCTTGACCAAATCGGAGCGCAACGGGCTGGCAGCTTGGACGGACTGTTTCAGTCCGCACGTGCTTATTGGTGAAAGCAGCCGATGCTGTTCTGCAGCATTCCAAGTTAAAAGAGAACGTAATGAACAAAACGACGAATCATAGACAAAGCGGTCCAGCCGCCTTGCCTGCCTGGATAGCCGACACCGGAAGCAAGCAGCCTCCATCGAACGCGCCCAGCGTGCCGACAGCGCAGGCGGAATTGGAAACGAGGGCACAGGCACCGGCATCGGCAGGACTGCGGGCACCAGCTTCGAAAACACCGCAGAAGGCATTCATTTCCACGGACCAGGAGAACAGAGCCAGGTCGACGCCAACCGCCGCGTCCAAGCCTGCTTTTTTCGGAAAGGTGCGTAACTTCTTTCAATCCGTCGGGCGGTTTTTCAGTAACCTTTTCAGTAACCTGTTCCGCAGATCGCGCAAAGTATGAATTTCCTTGGCACAGTCAGGCGGAATCGGCTCTGATATCCGCACTCGCTCCCGCCAGAATAATGCCCCTGTTATGGCGATTTGATGGCACCTGGTGCAGAAGCCGCCTTGATAAAGCCTGGTCTTGCCGACGCTGACTTCTGCGCGTAATGCGTGGCATCCATAAAGAGGCGCTTTTTAGTTCACTTGGGTCACCAGCGGCTTGCCGCCGAAGTGCGCCTCAGCGTTCTCCAGAAAACGCAGCACCGAGGCGTGGATCGCCTGCGGAGAAATGCCGCCGATGTGCGGCGTAAGCACCGCGTTCTCGAATT
>JAQGMO010000220.1 GCA_028292315.1 Herminiimonas sp.
ATAAAGCCGGATACATGGTTGGGTACTTTTTATTTCGATGGAGTCTTGCATGGTGTTTCTGGTGTTAACACGGTCCGGCTACGAGGATCTGAAGCGTCTCTCCGGCAGCCTGCCGCCGCAACTATGGGTTAACCAGGGGGTGCTGTCGGAAACGGAAGTCGGCCAACTCCGCGGGGCCGGAACCGAGGTATTCATTACGGCGGCGCGCATCGACGCCGCGTCATCCGCTGCAATCGACAATGCGGTTCTCAGTATCCAGCAAAATCACGGCGTGCGGGTATGGGCCGAGCATCCGGCGCCGGAATCGGTCGCCCGTCAGCCTGCGGCTGCGGGCAAAGGGGCGCAGAACTTCAGAAGGTCGCTGCAGGCATTGCGCGGCAAGGCTGATGCATTTTCCGACCGCGCCTGGCTGCACATGAAGCGATTTGCCGCTTCCGATGGCCCGGTCATGATTCTTCCCTATCTCGGCTTTGGCAATCCGGAACGCTTATTGATAAGCGGACGTGTTTTGAAAGACGAAGGCTTTGCCGTACCGAGCGAAAACGAGCGAGGCTGGAGAAATTTTATCGAGTTATACAAGCGCCTGTCGTCGGACGAAGTACCCGGCGCCCGGATTCGTGCCGAATTTCAGGGAAGCGTCCAGGAGTTCGTTACCGACCGCGATGGCTATTTCAATGCCGAGATAAAACCGGCCAGGCCGTTGGAAAGTGCCGGCTGGCAGAGCGTCACGCTGGAACTGGTCGACCCGCGGCCGCCGGCCGGCAGCCGCATACACGCAGTGGCGCAGGTTTTGGTGCCGCCCGCCGCCGCCGGTTTCGGCATCATCAGCGATATCGACGATACCGTGTTGTGGTCCAATGTCACGAACAAGCTGCGGATGCTGCGCATGCTGGCAGTCGCCAACGCCCATACGCGCAAGCCGTTTCAAGGCGTCACGGCGTTTTACCGCGCATTGCAGGCGGGTGCGGGCGGAAACGAAGGCAATCCGGTTTTTTATGTCTCCAGCAGCCCGTGGAATCTGTACACGCCGCTGGTCGATTTTTTCAATTTGCAAGGCATTCCGCTCGGCCCGCTATTGTTGAGGGATCTGGGCATGCATAGCGTGTTTTCGGCCAATCCGCACCACTCGCATAAGCTCGCGAGTATCGAGCGCATCATGGAAACCTACCCGCATTTGAAATTTATCCTGATCGGCGACAGCGGGCAGCAGGACCCGGAAATTTACCGGCAGGTAGTGGAACGGTATCCGCAACGGGTGCGCGTGATTTACATCCGCAATGTCAACCCCGACCCGGCGCGCATCGAGGCAATCGACAAGCTTACAGAGGAAGTGCGGCAGACTGGCGCGCAGCTGGTTTTGACGCCGGACAGCGAGTATGCGGCAGTGCATGCGGCAGCCGAAGGGTTGATTCTTGCGGATGCGGTGGCCGAAGTACGTTCCGGTAAAAAGGACGATCAGTGACTGTCGGTGATCGGTGGTCGTGGCAATTCCTGACCGTATCAGTGTGCATTGAATTGTGCCCGTTCAACATTGAACAGGCACCAATCGAGTAACGCCGTCATTACGCATCAAGGTACTGCCGGATAAAACGGACTAATCTTCCGGTATCCGTTGCACTGCGCCAGGGGGTTACTCAGGCTCGCGCCTTATTTCGCTGCCCGGCGCTTCGCTGCCTTCGCGTCTACCGCATCCTTGAAACCAGCGCCTGGTACGAACTTCGGCACTTTGCCGGCCGGGATCTTGATCTTCGTGCCCTTGCTTGGGTTAAAACCAGTGCGGGCAGCGCGGCTGACCTGCTTGAACGTTCCAAAGCCGACGATTCCGACGGTATCGCCTTTCTTGACGGTCGCAACAATGGTCTCTGTGATCGTGGCAAGAATGCGCGCAGCTTCTGCTTTTGACAGTTCGTGTTTGGTTGCAATCTTTTCAGCAAGTTCTAAACGATTCATCTAATACCTTTTAGGAAAAAGTGACGCGAGGCCACGGGACGGCTGATTGCATGAAACGCAACGCCGGAGCGCATTCTCTCGCATCCATTTCTGCATGGCAAGCGGTGACGTGTTTGGGGAGTGACGGCACTACCGGCTTCTGTCATGCATGATGTAATCGGATGGGGGCAGCGATCGTGCTGTCTCAACATTCGCGACGCGAGTTTTCGATCAAACGGCATCGAGGCAAAGATATAGCATGAGGCAGCTTTATCCGTCGCAGCGATCTCGAAAATACTTGCGTCTTCTTTACGGCTTGTCTAAAAAACTTTTTATGTCATTGTTTTTACAAGCTATTTTTCGCCTTTCAATCGTGCAAGCGCCTTAGGCCATACAGGCGGGTCCTTGCGATATTGCATTATCCAGGGGTGGTTAGAATGATAAAGTGATATCAATACCTTCTTCCAGGTACCATCTGACCGCATCTTGCTGTTCACGCTGAATGGAGACCTTGCATGAGTAATGTCGTCCCGGTTCGTCTTGTTGCAGGCTGCCTGCTGTTGGCTCTCGTCGCATGCGGCGAAGTCGCCAAATTGCCGGCATCCGCCGGTATCGGGCCCAAGCCAACCATTCCGGAACCGAACAAAACACTGATTCCGACCGTGCATATCGCAAAGGCCAAAGGATGGTCCGAAGGCACAGCGCCGACTGCCGCGCCCGGCATGAAAGTCAACATGTACGCCTCAGGCCTGGATCATCCGCGCTGGATACATGTGTTGCCGAATGGGGATGTGCTGATCGCTGAAAGCAATGCGCCGCCCAAGCCGGAGGATAACAAGGGTATCAAGGGCTGGATCATGAAAATGGTAATGAAGAAGGCGGGGGCCGGAACGCCCAGCGCCAACCGCATTACGCTGCTGCGTGACGCCAATGGCGATGGCGTGGCCGAAACCCGCAGCGCATTTCTCGAAGGCTTGAACTCGCCGTTCGGCATGGCGCTGGTCGGAGGCAACCTGTATGTCGCCAATGCCGACGCAGTGCTGCGTTTTCCATACACGGCCGGCGCGACCCGGATCACGACGTCCGGCGAAACCGTTGCCACACTGCCGGGCGGCCCGATCAATCATCATTGGACCAAGAATATCCTTGCCAGCCGCGACGGATCGAAACTGTACGCTACCGTCGGGTCCAACAGCAACGTCGCCGAGAACGGCATGGAAAACGAAGTTGATCGCGCCGCCATCCTCGAGATTGATGCAAAAACCGGCGCGAAGCGCCTGTTCGCATCCGGACTGCGCAACCCCAACGGCATGGGCTGGCAACCGCAAAGCGGCGCATTGTGGACAGTGGTCAATGAGCGCGACGAACTTGGCAGCGACCTGGTGCCCGATTACCTGACCTCAGTCAAGGATGGTAGCTTCTACGGTTGGCCGTATAGCTATTTCGGCCAGCATGTCGACGATCGCGTCAAGCCGCCAAAGCCCGACCTGGTGGCGAAAGCCATCGTCCCTGACTATGCGCTTGGGGCACACGTTGCGCCGCTCGGCATGGTGTTTTATGAAGGCAAGCTGTTCCCCCAGCAGTATGCCGGCGGCGCCTTCATTGGCCAGCATGGCTCATGGAATCGTAAACCACGCAGCGGCTACAACGTGGTGTTCGTACCGTTTGCCAACGGCATGCCGTCGGGCAGCCCGATGGAAATCCTGTCCGGGTTCGTCAACGACAAGGACGAGGCGCTCGGTCGTCCGGTGGGCGTCGCCGTGGACAAGGCGGGCGCCCTGCTGGTGGCTGACGATGTGGGCAATATCATTTGGCGGGTGACGCCGGCAGGTTCCTGAAGGATTCAAACGGCGAACTCCGGTCAGGCGCGCATTCTGATGCGATAAAGTGTTTGCTTCATCCTGATCAATTGCAGCCTTTGAGCATCAACATCGGCAGGCTGGTCCATGCGATGCCGATCAGAGCAAGCACCGCACTACCGACTTTTGCCGTATCGATCAGGCGGTCCGAACCGCCGCGGCGGCAAACCCGCCGCAACGGCCGCCATAATAACGCCGCGGCCGTGCCCAGCGCCAGCATCGATGCCAGCAGCAATCCGGTCTCGAGTATCGGCATGCCGGCGATAGTTGCGCTGTCCAGTCCCGCGACACAGGCAGCCGCCACGAACGCATAGGAAAAAAAGAAGTGCGCGGCCCATACCAGCAACGGCGCGGTCGCCAGCAGCATATTCTTGAACAGATGATCCTGGGTTGGCATGATCAATCCATGAAAAGCGGCACGATGTTGATGGCGGCGGCGCAAGCGATGCCCTGCAGTGTCGTGTAGTGCCAGATCAGCGCGCTGTTGTCGAGGGTCGCCCGGCTGGACGGCGTGAGCAGTTTGCGCCAGGAGCGGGCGCAGAGATAGACCGCGATGATTGCCAGCACCACCACATGGAAACCCTGGTAACCCACCAGCGCCGCCACCGTCGCGCTCCATGCCTGCGCGCTCGGGTCAAGCCCGGCCAGGCGCTGGCCAATGAAGTCGCAGGCGAAGGCGCCGATCAGGCAGGCAAGCGCCGCCATGACGGCCAGGCGCAACCGTTTCTGCGGCGCCGCCGGATGCAGGCCGCGCTGTGCTGACGCCATCAATGCCGAACCGGTCAGCAGCAAGCCGCATGACAATAGCGGCCAGAGCGGCGCGGGCAGCGCGGCGTTCGGCGGCGGGCAACTGACCGGCAGGCGCATCGAGATATGAATATAGGCAAACAGCAAGGATGCGAAAATAGTACCGTCGACAATCAGCATGATGATGGTCGCCCACCAGGAATGCGACGCGCTGCCGGTCGCGCCTACCGGCAGCACGACGTCGTCGGCGACCTTCGCTGTCGCCTGTGGCGGCACGCGGTCTGATTGCCATAGCCAGACGATGACGCCGACGATGGCTGTAATGCCGCAGGCCCAGGCAATAAGGGTTTGCTTAATGGTCAGCAGCAGGAAGAAACCGGCGGTGCCGGCCGCGGCAATCAGCGGCCACCAGCTGTCGGTCGGCAAGATCAGCAGGTAGCGCGGCAACGCACGCACCGGACCGGTGACGATGGTTTCGCGCAGCCCGGTGACGGTGCCCGGCAACCAGTGCTGTCCCGCCTGCACTTCCGCCGGCAGCGACGGCCGGTCCCACAGCGGCTCGCGCGATGCGACCGTGGGAATGCTGCGCGTAGCGTAATCTTCGGCAGGCAGCCACTCGAGGGTCGCCGCATGCCAGGGATTGCCGACCGGTTTTTCCGCCTTGCGGAACGTGCGCACGGCATCGAACAGGAACAGCACCACGCCGCCGGCGAAGATGAAGGCGCCGATCGAAGAGATGAGATTCAGCCAGTTCCATCCGAGGTCAGGCGCATAAGTGTATACGCGGCGCGGCATGCCAAGCAGACCGGTGAGGTGCATGGGGAAAAACGCCAGGTTGAAGCCGCAAAACATCAGCCAGAATACCGGGCGCGCCACGCGTTCCGACAGCATGTTGCCATTGATTAGGGGAATCCAGTAATACATCGCCGCGAATACCGGAAACACCATGCCGCCGATCAGCACATAGTGGAAATGCGCGACGATGAAGTAGCTATCGTGCACCTGCCAGTCAAACGGCAGCACCGCCACCATCACCCCGGTCAGCCCGCCGAGCACGAAGATGAACATGAATCCGAGCAGGAACAGCGTCGGCCCCGACATGCGCACCCGGCCGCGCCATAACGTCGCGATCCAGGCGAAGACCTGGATGCCAGTCGGGATGGCGACGGCCATGCTGGCAGCCGACACGAAGCTCATCGTCATCAGGCCCAGTCCGGCGGTGAACATATGGTGGGCCCATAGCGCAAAGCTGAAGAAGCCGACCGCGACCAATGCGACCACAATCGCTCGGTGGCCAACCAGCGGCGTCCCGGCGATCGTCGCAATCATGGTCGACACCATACCGGCCGCCGGCAAAAAGATGATGTATACCTCCGGATGGCCGAAGAACCAGAACAGGTGCTGCCACAGGACAGGATCGCCGCCGCGCTCGGCAATGAAAAACGGCCAATCGAATGCGCGTTCCAGTTCGAGCAGCGCGGTACCCGCGATCACCGCCGGAAAAGCGAACACGATCATCACGCCGACGACCAGCATCGACCACGCATAGACCGGCATTTTGCCGAGCGACATGCCGGGGGCGCGTGTGAACAGGATGCCGACGATCAGTTCGATTGCGCCGGCAATCGCTGAAATCTCGATAAAGCCGATGCCGAGCAGCCAGAAATCCGTATTCAGACCAGGCGAGTATTCCTTGCCGGTGAGCGGCGGGTACATAAACCATCCGCCGTCCGGCGCAAGGCCGACGAACAGCGTGCAGAAAAATGCCAGGCCGCCGATCGCATAGGCCCAAAACGCATAAGCGGACAGGCGCGGAAAGGGCAGATCGCGCGCGCCTAGCATGCCGGGCAGCAGGTAGACCGCGATCGCTTCGACCACCGGGATCGCGAACAGGAACATCATCACCGTACCGTGCATGGTGAAGACCTGGTTGTATGTGCCGGCGCTTAGCAGGGTATTTTCCGGGACCGCCAGCTGTAGTCGAATCAGGAGGCCGAGCACGCCGGCCAGCAGGAAGAACAGCAGCGAAGTGCCGATATACAGCAAGCCGATGGTGGTGTTATTGACGCTGGTGAGAAAGCGCCAGCCGCGCGGAGTCGCCCATGTTTTTTCAAGGCGTGGCAGTTCGTCGGCGGGGCGCGGCAGCGAACTCGGGAGCGAATCCGGTAGCGAGTCCGGCAGTGATGGCGTCAACGATGGAGATTCTTGCGTTTTCATTTAAGGTGCTCGAGATAGGCGGCCAGTGCGCGCAGGGTTTCACCATCCATGTTGTCGAACGCCGGCATGCGCGCGCCCGGCTTGATGCCCTGCGTATCGGCGATCCATCCGGCAAGCGTACCCCGGTGATTGCGCAGCGTGCCGGCTCCGATATAGAGGCGGCTACCGACATGCGTCAGGTCGGGGCCGAGGCGGGAGTCGCCCGTCACGCCGCGGATGGTGTGGCAGGCATTGCAGCGTTGCTCGAGAAAGGCTTGCCGCCCGCGTTCGAGAAAGGCGTCTGTCGGCGCCGCGGCCGGCCGCACCTGGCGCGCGAACCAGTCGTCGAACACTTCCTGCGGTTCAGCCACCACATGAAACGCCATCCGCGCATGTTGTTCGCCGCAATACTCGGCGCATTGTCCGCGGTATACCCCGGGTTCGGCGGCGCGGATCGTCAGGCCGTTGACGCGTCCCGGCACCATGTCCACCTTGCCGGCCAGCGACGGTAACCAGAAACTGTGGATTACGTCGCTGGTGGTCAGCCCGAGGTAGACCGGGCGGCCGACCGGAATATGGAGTTCATTGGCCAGCACGATTTCGCGGCCGCTGGCCGGATCGTGATAGCGCACTTCCCACCACCACATCTTTGCCGTCACCGACACGATCAGCGCATGTTGCGACGAGGGCCTGGTCAGCTGAGCACTGCGCCAGGTGCTGAACGCCAGCAGCGCCGAAAGCACAAGGACTGGGAATGCCACGCCGCCGCCGGCGATCCACAGCAGCGGCCGAACCGGGCGCCCGCTGCCCCGCAAGCTGAAAGCAAGCAACGCCATGACGCCGATAAAGATGAGCGCGCCGCCGCCGAACAGCAGCCAGGCGATCTGGGTGATGATGGCTGCGTCCGGGCCGGCGGGATGCAGCACCGACTGCAACGACGGCAGCCGGGCGCAGCCGCCGGTGGCTGCCGCGATCATGCCAGGGCCAAAAAGACAAAAAACGCGCCCGGTTTGCTCGCGGCTCATCGCAGCGTATAGAGATACGCCGCCATGTGACGCGCATCGTCGGTTGATACACCCATGCTCGGCATCAGCGTGCCCGGCGCCATGGCCGGTGGATTGACAATCCACTGTATCAGCGGATCGGGATAATTCGGGATGTGGCCGGCGATGTAACTGCGGCGGCTGAAGGCCTCCAGCGACGGGCCGGTCGCGCCGCGCGCCGCCGCAACGCCGGGAATTTCGTGACAGGCGCCGCACTGGTATTGCGCCAGCAGCTTTTTGCCTTGTTCGCTATTGCCGCCGGCGACCGAAGCCGCCACCGGTCCTGCTTTCGGTTCGCCCGTTTGTTGCCCCTTCTCGCAGCCCGCCAGCGCCAGCATGCAAAGCATGAGCGCGACACGGTGAATGGAGTTGGACCTATGGAGCACGGTAAAACATCCTGCGTTCATGTACGCGCATGCCTGACTGGTTCATTTAATTAGCTTGAGAATACGATACAGGCAAAGCGTCATTGCTTTCTTGATATTTAACGAGCAGGCATGACATAGCCAATATTGCCTTGATTCATCTCATGGAGCGGGGTCTATTTGCAGAACATAATCGTTCATCATGACAAACCGCATTGACTCGACCCGTAGCGATGACCCCGGATAAAACCCGCCTGGTTCTGAAAACCATGTTCGCAACAGTTTGGCTGATCGCCGTGCTGGGCATGGCGGCCGGCGTTCTCGTGATGGCCAGCGGGTGGTACAACATCGGCGCCACGGCCCAGCACTGGCAGCCGGTGCACACCTTCCTGGAAAAAGGCATGCGCCAGTCGGTGCGGCATCATGCGCGCGACATTAGGGCGCCGTCGCTGACGGCACCGACGAGGATACGTCGCGGCGCGGCAATCTACCGCGACAGTTGTGTGCAATGCCACGGCGCGCCCGGAGTCGCGCCGGCGGACATCGGCAAGAGCATGCAGCCGATTCCCGGGCCGCTGGTGGATGCGGCGAAACACTGGCAAGCCAGCGAGATGTACTGGATCACGCGCCACGGCATCAAGATGAGCGGCATGCCGGCCTGGGAATTCCGCATGAGCGATGACGACATCTGGTCGGTGGTCGCTTTTCTCAAGAAGCTGCCGGAATTATCGCCGCAGGCTTATACCGAGTTGACCGGGCGGAAGGAAAACCCATGAACGCCTTTGCTCCCCGGGCTTTTCGGTACGCCTTGCGCTGCGTGCTGCTTACTGCTGTCATTCCTGTGGCGGCCTGCGGCGACCGGGGCGCCGACGCGTCCGGCGGCATGCAAGGCAATCCGGAGCGGGGACGCCTTGCACTTACGCAGTATGCATGTCATGCCTGCCACAAGATTCCCGGCGTGACTGGCTCGGACGTATTCGTCGGCCCGCCGCTGAAAGGCATCGCCGGACGCAAGTTCATTGCCGGCCGCCTGCCCAATACAGCTGATAACCTGGTGCGTTGGATACGCGATCCAAAACAGGTCGATCCGCTGACCGCGATGCCGATGCTCGGCGTAACGGAAGCGGATGCAAACGATATGACGGCCTACCTGTTGAGCATGGATTGAGACCGACCGATCGAGACGCGGCGGCGATATGGCTGGCGCGCGTCAGCGCTCGGCCGCCTCAGTGCCGGACGGTTTCACCACCTGAGTCTCCGTGCGTCTTGTTTCACCTTCCGGCTCGACCGAGGAGTCATCGAGATAACGTTCGACCAACTCGAAGAACTGCTGGTAAAACTTTTTGGTCTGGATCGTTTCGCTTGCGACCTTGACCAGTGCGTCATCGGTGTATCCGATAGGCAGGGAAACCGAGCCCAGCACGCCGACGCCAAGGCTGGCTGAATTACTGCTTTTTTTCAATGAATAGCGGTCACGCACCGCATTGACAAACGCGGTCGTGCTATTGCTGCCCTTGCTGTCGGGTGCGCACACCACGTTAAACTGGATTTGCACATGGATATCGCTGTCCGGCTGAAAACTCTTGTTTCCCTTTACCAGCGCATTCTTGCCTTCACTGATCACATAGCCCTGGCTAAGCAAGGCCCGGCGCGCGGCTTCGCACGTGGCCGGGGCAGAGCCGGGAAAGCTATGGGAATGCACGTCGGTAGAGGTAAACTCCTCCGGTTGAGGAATGGTCTGCTTCCCGGTTGCGCAACCGGCGAGGATTGCAAAGGAACACATTGCGAGAAATAAGGAAAAACGATAAGACACTGTGCGCATTAACAAAATCTCCTGCTCTGAATCTTTATGTAATCCGGCAAGAATGCGCATGCCGGATTGCCAGCCTGGTTTGCCGGCCCAAGTTGGTGGCCATTTCCCTTTATCGGACAGTAAGGGCAAGCCCGAGTATATCCACAAATTCCACAAATAAGCCTTCACAAACAAGCATTGCGAGGGCCGCCGGCCGCCACCACGGCCTTGTTCCGCAGGCAAGTCGTTTCAAGCTCGCCTGGCACAGTCAGGCTGACACGGCTCTGGCCCATGATATGAAAAAGGCCAGCGCATCACTCCGCAAGAACTGCTGCAGTCTGCGTGCGCAGCGCCGGCACCACATCTTCCGCGAACCACTGATTGCGCTTGAACCAGGCCTGATTGCGCGGCGATGGATGCGGCATGGGAATGAAGCGCGGCCCATAACTTCGCCATGCCATGGTTGTTTCAGTCAATGAACGCTTTCGCCGGTTTCCCAGGAAATGCGCTTGCGCATATTGCCCGATCAGCAGCGTCAGCTCAATCCGTGGCAAGTGCGCGAGCAATTGATCGAGCCATCGTTCGGCGCATTCGCGGCGCGGCGGCAGGTCGCCGCCGTTGCCACGCCCCGGATAACAATAGCCCATCGGAATAATCGCAATGCGCGATGCATCATAAAATAGCGTTTTATCGATCCCCATCCATTCGCGCAAGCGCGCGCCGCTCGCATCATCCCACGGTATTCCGCTTTGGTGGACGCGCAAACCCGGGGCCTGTCCGACGATCAGGATCCGCGCCGTGTCGCTTGCCTGCAGCACGGGGCGCGCACCAAGCGGCAAATGCTGCGCGCACGCAGTGCAGCCGCGTACCGCGCTTAGCAAAATATTAAGATTTTGGTATTCCGGTTTTGCCATGACGCCGCATTAAGCATTAATTTCACATCGGTACAGACAACGATACACGCAATAGATTGCACGGAAGATCGATCAAAAATGCGAAACGGGAATATGGTAAATTTGAGCCACGGGCGAACGCAGCTTTGCCCATTCCCTAGCAAAAGAAACGAGAGTTGACCGGTTCCACGCACTCAGCATGCCTGGATTGCCGCATTGGAAATTTTATGATCGCATCCCATGGCAGAAACCTTTACATCGATAACGTCAAGGCAATCCTGATTTTTCTTGTCGTATTCGGTCATTTTATCGAAATGAACATCCGCAACGATATCGCTCTTAAATCGATCTGGATCTTCATTTACTTTTTCCATATGCCGATGTTTGCCCTGGTTTCGGGCATGTTTTCAAAGACATCGCTCAATGAAAAGCAGTCGACGCAATTACTTCGAAAAATTGTTATCCCCCTGTTCGCGTTCCAGCTGTTGTATGAAGGGCTGGAGATACTCACCACAGGCAGGCCAAGCATTTATTTTGAGCAATTCGCGCCGTATTGGATTCTTTGGTATTTATTCAGTTTGTTGTGCTGGCGCCTGATGCTGCCGGTGTTCGCGCGGCTCCGCTTCCCTCTGACGACTGCCATTGCTATTTCCATTTTTCTCAGTTATTCCGATAACACCGGTTATTTCCTCAGCATTTCCAGGACGCTCACTTTCTTCCCATTCTTTTTACTGGGCTGGAAGGTTGGAAACGGTTTCCTGGCTACAAGTGGCAAGAAAAGTAGAATCCTGAGTGCGGCTATTCTGGTTGTTGCTATCACGGGCTCGGCCATTTCTAATGACTGGGATTACCGCTGGCTGTATGGCAGTTATTCGCTTGCAACGCTGCATATGGCCAACTTGAACGGGGCGATCTATCAGCTCGCGCTGTACGGGGTGTCGGCCCTGATCGGAATCGCATTCCTGAATGTCATCACACGCAAAGACATCGGCATTGCCCGATTCGGCAGAAATTCAATGGTTATCTACCTGTGGCATGGCTTCGTGGTGATAGCGTTGTCGAAAACCGGCGCAACGGACTGGATTTTCGGCATGGGCAGTCTGCCGGCACTGTTGATTTTAAGTGCCATCAGCGTGGCGATCATGATTACGGCATCGTTTCCAGCGTGGATTTCCCTGACTGACAAATGGATAGTTCATCCGTTCGAGCGGCTATTCGTAAAACAAGCGCTCCGCCCCGGGGCCGGCGAGGTTGCCCAGCCCGACCCTTCCAGGCGCGAAACGACGGGTATGCGGCGCGAGACGACAGGCCCGGACGCGTCGTAGTTTACAGGATCAAAGAGGTCGTATCCGGTTAGCGCAACCGGTCGCGCTCGGCCACGGCCTGTTTGAGCGCGGCCTCTGCACGCGCAACATCGCTCGCCAGCGAGTCTTGCCTGGCCTGGTAGGATGCGTTGAGCCGCGACTTGCCGGACGCAGTGCCGGTACGCTCGCCCGGCAGCGGTTCAGCACCTGCTGTCTGCCGCTTTTTCGCATCTTCCAGCAACATCTCGGCCTTGATCACATCGGACGACGCATCGTCCCGGGTTCTCTGCCTGCCCGGCTCCTGGGGCGAGGCGGTTCTTTTGACCGGGGTGGATTCTGAATGCGGTGGGTTCGTTGGACCTTGCGCAGCGTTGCTGGTCCAGGTATTCCCCTTGATGAGAGGATCGATCGTCAGGGCACGATCGAGCTTCGTGCCCTTCAATGGCTTATCGGAATAAACAATCCTGCCGTCCGGCATGACTTGCCGGTAAATGGTCGTCGAGCCGCTGCTTTCAGGCGCCAGCTGGACGACATTCTGTGCGGATGCCGCCGTCAAAAAAAAGGCGGCGGCAAGCGTGACTGGATTGAGCAACAGGACGGTTTTCATAAGTCGAATTGTTGGCTTGTCTCCCCCCGACAGCCTTGCGAGCCGTCAAGCCGCACGCAATCTGTCTGGAGAAGTCAGCCAGTTCGGTAAAACGTTCCCTGATCATACGCTAATCACGCAGCCGGTACGGCTTCCGTAGACTGCGCCGCAGCGGCCACGGCGGCAAGTGCTTTCTTTTTTGCCGAGTCGGGCTTTGTGCGTGCGCGGGATGGCGGCAGGCGACGCAATGTCTTAAGCGCATGCAAATCGTTGATTGCAATTGCGCGCTGATCGACGGAAATCAGCCCGATGTCGTTGAATGCCGACAAGGTGCGGCTTACCGTTTCCAGAGTCAATCCAAGATAACTACCAATTTCATGGCGTGTCATTCGAAGATTGAATTCCTTTCCAGAATAGCCTAACGCAGAGAAGCGATCGGACAAGGACACCAGAAAGCGGGCAACGCGCGCTTCGGCGCACAGGGAACCCAGCATGCTGACCATCGCTTGTTCACGAGTCAATTCGCGGCTCATCACACTATAAATTGCGGTTTCCAGATCGGCATGCGTTCTTCCCATTGCGGCAAACTTCTTAAACGGCACGAGAATAATGTCGCAGCTCGAGAGGGCCACTGCTTCCGACGTGTATTGCCGGTTATGGATGCCATCAATGCCGAAAAGATCGCCTTTCATCGGGAAACTGATGACCTGTTCATTGCCCGACTCGTCAATCATGACCGTCTTCAGAAACCCGGAATTAACAATATAAAGCATGTCGAAAGGCTGCCCCACCGTGTGGATGCGCTGTCCTGGCTTAAAGTGCACATGCTGGAATCTGAAATCATCATCTGTAATCGATGAACTGATGTTAATTCTCAATAACGTGCAGACATCGCTCAGGTTCGACCAAAGTTTGTTCGCACGCGGCCAGCCATTTTCAGCCATCCCGGATGAGGTGTTAATTGTCGAGACGGAACCTGCGTCTGCGTTTTTCCTTGGATACATGTACATCTCCTTTTTATTTGTTACTTCCCACACACGATAATGGTGCATTCATAAGAAGCAACCTTTCTTCACATCACCGTGTTCATAGGGTTGAAGTATGTCAAGTTGGCAACGTAATTGATATCAGCAAGTGCTGATACGTTGTGTAGGAAAAACGTGCAGCGTGTAGGAACTTTCCTAATGGGTCAGGGCAGTCGCTCTTGCGGCATGCAAACTTATTTACTAAACGTTAAACTCGTTCCCCACACAGTGTTTTTGAGAGAAGCTCGACGCCTGGATCTGACTCTGACAGTCATTATTTAAAATAAGGAGATATGCATGATTTATGAACTGCGAATTTATCATTGTGCGCCCGGGCGCTTGCCTGCGCTAAACAAGCGCTTTGAAACGATTACCCTGAAGTTCTGGGAAAAATATGGCATCAAGCCGGTTGGCTTCTGGACCACATTAATTGGCCAGAGTAACCAGGCGCTTACTTATATGCTCCAGTGGGAAAGTCTTGCGCAGCGTGAAGCGATCTGAAATGCCTTTGACTCAGATCCGGAATGGATCGCCAAACGTAATGAAACCGAAGCCCAGGCGACTATTGTAGAGCGCATCGAAAATAGCTTCCTTGCTCCGACCACTTATTCCGCGCTCAAGTAATGAACGTTTGCAATCTCACTGGCAAGCGTGTCCTGATTACCCAGGCAGACACTTTCATGGGTCCCACGCTGTGCGAAGTGTTTGCCGAACTTGGCGCTACTGTTATTGCTGATACGCAAGCTCTGCTTGATCCAGCATTGCCGGCCGAAATCGTGCGGCAAGCCGGCCAGGTTGACGTGCTACTCGTCAACCTGGCGGTGCCGGCACCGACTACCGCTGCAGTGGACGTCGGAGAGGAAGAATGGCGCCAAGTGTTCGGTCATATGGTTGACCCGCTCCCTCGCCTGGTCCGCGCGGCATTGCCGGCGATGCTGGAACGCCGCGCCGGCAAGATTTTGCTGATGGGCAGCGCGTCCGCATTACGGGGCATGAAACGGACATCGACTTATAGCGCTGCACGCGGTGCGCAGCTAGCCTACATCCAGGCGGTCGGCGTGGAGGCTGCCAGCCATAATGTGCAAATTAACGCAATCGCGCAAAATTTTGTCGACAATCCGACTTACTTTCCGCCCGAAGTCCAGGCCAATCCGGCGTTTCAGGAACGGCTAAGGCGGGAAGTGCCCTTGGGGCGGCTGGTCGCTCCGCGCGAAGATGCGCTCTTTGCCGCTTTTCTGTGCAGCGATGCGACCAGTTGCTTTGTCGGCCAGGTGTTCCCGGTATGCGGTGGCTGGGCGCCGCGCTAGCGACGCCGGGAACAGCGCGAAGCGCATGCCGGCGCAGCGGACTGGTGCCGGCGTGTTAATGTCGTGTTCTCTTGATGATTTGGAGCCGGGCTGATTATGATTATTGTTCATCACTTGAATAACTCGCGCTCGCAACGCGTTCTGTGGCTGCTGGAAGAGTTGGGCCTTGATTATGAAGTCAAACGCTATGAGCGCGATCCGGCAACCATGCTGGCGCCGGCTTCATTGCGGGCCGTGCATCCGCTAGGCAAATCGCCGGTGATTTCGGACGGCGACCTCACAGTGGCCGAATCCGGCGCTATCATCGAATACCTGCTGGAGCGCCATGGCGATGGCCGGCTGGCGCCCCCGCCCGGCACCTCGGAGCGCCTGCGCTTTACCTACTGGCTGCATTATGCGGAAGGTTCGGCAATGCCGCCCATGCTGCTGAGCCTGATTTTCGGCAGGCTGCCGCAGGCGCCGATGCCATTCTTCGTTCGGCCGGTCGTGCGCGGCCTGGCGGCTAAAGTCATGTCCTCTTTCGTGAACCCGCAGATCAGGACGCATCTCGATTTCATGGAAAACGAGTTGGCCAAAAGCAGCTGGTTCGCCGGTGAGGAATTCAGCGCAGCCGATATCCAGGTGAGTTTTCCGCTGGAAGCCGCTGCGGCGCGCGGCGCTCTCGATTCAACACGCCCCCGGCTGCATGCATTCCTGGCGCGTATCCATGCGCGTCCGGCATACCGGCGGGCGCTCGAAAAAGGCGGACCATATACGCTGTTGCGTTAGCAGTTCCAGGTCGCCAAAGGGACAAGCGCCCTTTCTAGTCGCCGCCGGCCTCGAACTCGGCCGCCGCCTTGGCTGCCCACAGCGCTTTATTAAAGGAGTCGAACGGCGCGTCGTAACCTTCGACTTCACCATCTTCGCCAACGAAGTTGGTCCACCAGCCTTCATCGGTCTGCACCAGCGCGATATCCCCGGCCCGGCACTGCTCTTCGATGGTTTCCCCAGCCTCGAGCGTGACGATCCTGATGTTCCTGTGTTTGATTATGGCTGGCATGGGACTCCTGACAGGCAGCGAAAAACGGGCAGTTCATGAACCTGGCTGCAACCGTATCAGCTCTCCGCGCGATTCATCGGTGACGACATACAATAAACCGTCCGGTCCTTCGCGCACATCGCGAATGCGCTGGCCGAGATTTTCCAGCAGCCGCTCTTCGCGCACTACCTTGCCGTCGCGCAGCTCCAGGCGGTCCAGGTATTTAAATTTCAGCGAGCCGACAAACAGGTTGCCCTGCCATGCCTTGCCATAGCGGTCGCTGCGCAAAAATGCCATGCCCGATGGCGCAATCGAAGGCGTCCAGTAATGCACCGGCTGTTCCATGCCTTGTTTGGCGGTCAGGCCTTCCCCAATCTTGCCGCCGCCATAATTCTCGCCATAGGTGATCACGGGCCAGCCATAATTCTTTCCCGCCTCCGGGCGATTGATTTCATCGCCACCCTGCGCGCCATGTTCAATCATCCACAGGCGGCCGTCGGGGCCGAGCGTGGCCCCTTGCGAATTGCGATGTCCGTAGCTCCATATTTCGGGCAGCGCGCCGCTCTTGCCCACGAATGGATTATCCGGCGGCACTGAGCCATCCTTGCGCACCCGCACCACCTTGCCATGGTGGTTATCCAGCGTTTGCGCATCGTCTTTCCGGCTGAACCGATCGCCAAGCGTCAGGAACAGGGTGCCGTCGCTATTCTCGACAATGCGGCACCCGAAGTGCGCAGTGCTGCTGAATTTCGGATGCTGGCTGAAAAGGATTTTCACCTGCTCCAACCGGCGACCGTCGCCGGAGAGGCGGGCCGAGCCGAGCGCGGTAGAGTTGGCGCCACCCGAGCTTGCGGGTTCGGCATAGCAAAAATAAATCGTGCGGTTGCGCGCAAAGTCGCGGTCCGTCACCACGTCGTGCAGGCCGCCTTGGCCACGCGCGTCGACTTTGGGCACGCCTTCGATCGGCGCACTGAGTTCGCCATTCGCCTGCACCAGCCGCAGCCGGCCCGGTCGCTCGGAGACCAGCATGCGGCCGCCGTCAATGAAGGCCACGGCCCACGGATGTTCGAGACCTTTGGCCACCACTTCACTGCGCAGCCCCGGCGAAGCGCCAGCGGGGCTCTGCGCGGCGACCTGCGTCAACACCACGGCGGTGCCCAGCAGGACGGCGATGCGGCGTGCGATCCGGCGCCGCGTAAATGCTTCAACTGCATTGTTTTTCATAGGCTTGAAACCGAGGCCCGGTACCCGAATTCGATACCCAGGTTTGATTCGAACGTTTGATTTGATACAAAGGAACAAAGCTTGCCAGGGTGGGCCATCATCGGCCGCCCTATAGTTCGGCTGGCTTCTGGCTTTGGCTTTATGATAAACCATCCGCGTCAATTGCTCCCCGCTTCACCTGCTTTGCCTGCGACGGTAGTGACGTCGCCGCCAGGCGTTACTTTGCGGATCGTGTGATTATTGGTGTCGGCGACATAAAGGTCGCCATTCGGGCCTGACGTGATTCCCATCGGCATTCTGAACTGTGCGGCCGGGCCGTTGCCATCCGCGCTGCCGGCGGAATCGGGCATGCCGGCAATGGTCGATGCAGTAAAGTCCAGACCGTTCGACGACGGCGTCATTTTGCGAATCATGCCAAGCGGCGGCAGATTGTGAGGATAGGCAAATGACTGGGCGGCATAGACATTGCCCGCCGAATCCGTCGCGATGCCGTATAGCGGCCAGAACCGGATGTTCGCTGCGCCGTCGACGCTGTCGTATATTCCGGGTTCACCGCCGATCCGTGCGAGCGCTACACCGGCGCCGCCAAGTTCCACACGCCACATGCAGTTTTCACCGCCAATATAAATTCGGGTACCCCTGATGGTAATACTGTGCATCTGATCTTCGTTCAGGCGCAGCAGGGTGGAGACCTCGCCGGATGCGGAAATCTTGCGCACGGCTTCATTCCCGGTGTCGGTCACATACAAGGTGCCGGACGAATCCACGGCGATGCCGCCCGGCCGCGAAAACAATGCGGCTGTTCCGGGGCGGTCGGCCAGTCCGGCTTCATTGATAACACCGGCCAAGGTGCTTACTTCGCCGGCCGGCGTAATTTTACGGATTGCATTGGCATCCACGACATACAGGTTACCTGATCCATCGACCGTGATTGCCCTCGGTTCAGTAAAACGGGCTGTAGTCGCAATGCCGTCCGCAGTGCCGGCGACTCCGGGCATGCCGGCGACAGTACTGACTGTGCCCGCCGCACTGAGTTTACGAATGGTTTTATTGCCGGTATCCGCAATATAAAAATTGCCGGCTGCATCGGACGCAATGCCCTTCGGCGCGAAAAATCGGGCGTCGGCGGCAAGTATGGCTGGCTGCGCCGGGGTAGAAGCCGGCAGCGGCGTTGTTGCAAGCGCTTCGTTCGCGGCCGGAATGGTTGTCGCGGGCGTATCAGATGCCGCGGGCGTCTGGGTTTGTGTCGCCACCGCTCCGCGTGAGTTCGCTGCAGGCACGATGCCGCCGGCAGGCGCCTGGCCGCTTCCGCCGCCGCCGCAAGCTGTTAAAGCCGCGAGTAAAAAGGTTGCTGCAGACCGTAGACTGAAGGAAAAAAATGAGGATGCTTGCGCCATTCTGTACACCTGCCAATACCGAAATTGCTCCCTGAAACGCCAAGCCTGTTGTTATGCTTCCTACCATAATCATTGCCGCAACGATCGCGTTGAGAATCCTCAAGCTAGTGGAGTCCGGAAAGATTTTTCTAAAGAAGCCGCGAGGTTTTGCAACGTTCAGATATTCGATGGGGCATGGACAGCGCATTACCAACGACACGCACAAGGATCGCGCATAAGCAGTACGCAAAAACAGGGAAAGGAAGACTGCCGATGGATGGGCTGAAGTGACGCGCATGGAGGCGGGTCGTTCAGGCGACCGCCTTGAGAATTGATATCGACCCGTAGTCGCCCGGACGATTTGTAAAGAAGCGCGCCAAATCGAATGCAGCGGACCGGCCGGCAAGGGAATAATGGCCCTTCTGCAGCCTGCTTGTCAGTCACAGGCAGGCATGCGCAGTCAGGTCTTATCCATTCGTGGTTTGGGATCCTTCGGCAGGCTTTGGTTTCCCTTGCGCATCGCTCAAACGGTATTTGGTCCTGCGATCACCCATCAAATCACGCAACTCGCGCACACTCATGGTACTGACTTCATGCATGCGGATCAGCATCGATGCACCGACCGGAAGACGGCGATGGCGGATTTTGCTGATCACCGGCGGCGCAACCTCCAGCGCACGAGACAAGGCTGCATCATTCTTCAGGTTCAGCTTTTCAATCAGAATGTCCAGGAGATGGTTGGGATTATACGATTCCTGGGTAACAAGATTCTCGGACGTCATAGCAATTCACTTTCAAAAAAGTGGTTGGGAATTATTTCTTGCACAGAAACGGGTCATACCTTCTGAAACAACATTTCTTGTACGTCTCAACATGTTTGATTTTAAACAATATTTGGTCAAATTGACACAAGTTTACAGTCCTTTGCAATTTTGACTAGGCTATACGCAAGCGGTTCACAAAATACGGAAACATTTGTTTAAAAGAACATTCCTTTAAGAAATAAACCTGTGTAATCAAGGTATTAAGCTTAAAAAACCGCGAATGAAATTACGGTACATGAAACTTCAACAACACACAACCTAGGGAAACCTAACTATTGAGGATACGCAATTTGTTTATTTGTTGTAATGATATTAATGGCATACAGCATTATTTCGTTGCGTTAAAAGGAGTAAGCCATGACTTCATTAATCATTACCGTCCTGATGGTTGGCGCAGCGGTTGTCGTTTCCAGCGCATTGATTGTTGTAGTCGATTTACTAAGCGATTTCGACCAGCCGTCCTGAAGGATGGTTGAGGACATGTCGGCGGGATCGCGGCGTCGGCGTGTCACTGAATCTTCTCGATTTCGGCTCGGACGCGCGGCAGGCATTCTGGAAAATCGCGCTGGATATAAGCGACCAGGCCTTCACGCACCCGGCAGCGCAAGTCCCAGCAGCGCGGCGCATCGTACGCGCTCACCAGGGCGCGCAGCTGCATCGCCTTTTCACTGGTCTCAACCACCTGGATCATGCAAAGGCGGCCATCCCACTCGGGCGCTTCTTTACAGATCCGCTCGGCCTCCGCGCGCAGTGGGTCCAGCGGCAATCGATAATCCGCCCAGATTGAGACGGTACCGAGCAGTTCCGAATTATTCCGGGTCCAATTCTGGAATGGATGCTCGATGAACCATTGCAGCGGTATGATCATGCGCCGCAGGTCCCAGATCCGGACCACCACGTAAGTACCGGTGATTTCCTCGACCTCTCCCCATTCATTTTCAATAATCAGCACATCCGCCAGGCGAATCGGCTGCGCAATGGCAATCTGCAGGCCGGCCAGCAAATTGCCCAGTACCGGCTTGGCGGCAAAGCCGACCACCAGGCCGGCCACGCCGGCCGATGCCAGCAGGCTTGTGCCAATCTGGCGTAATAGCGGTAAAGTCATCAACGCGGCGCCTGAACCGATCAGTATGATCATCACCATCGCCGAGCGCGTCAGCACTTTTGTCTGGGTCTGGATGCGCCGTGCCTGCAAATTGTCCGGCGCATCGAATGGATTCAACTCGATAATGGCATCGCCCACTGCAGCCACGCTGCGTACCGCAAGCCAGGTCAGTGCGGCAATCAAACCAATCGCGCCAAGGTGCCGCAATATCTCGATTTGCGGCACGGATGAGGGAGTGCTCCGAAGAATAATCTGTACGAGCAACAGGAACACGACAGCGCGACCGGCGTGGTTTCCATACAGTACAAGCTTTCTGGAAAATGGCAGTGGCGCCGCCAGCCGCTGGAGGACCGGGGTGCCAAGCCGATGCAGGATTAGCGCCGCCAGCCAGGCAAGTGCGATCTGGACAATAATTTCAATCCACGGTGCTTCCCGCAAAATCGCGATCCACGGCATCACCGCATAGGCTAGCATCTGCGGCAAATCTGCAGAGAAGTCCTTCATCGCGTTACCTCATGCCGGGGAAAAAACAATTGGTCGGGAACAGCTTCAATAAGTTCATCGGCGATATCAGCGGTGGT
>JAQGMO010000375.1 GCA_028292315.1 Herminiimonas sp.
GGCAAGTCCGAGATCATCCGCGGCGCCACGCTGCAGGTGCCCAAGGGCGAGCGTTACGCCATCATCGGCCCGAACGGCGCCGGCAAGTCGACGCTGTTCAATCTGATCTCCGGCCGTTTCGGCGTGAGCGCGGGCGACATCCTGCTCAACGGCAGCAGCATACTGGGCATGAAACCGTTCGAGATCAACCGCTGCGGCCTGTCGCGCAGCTTCCAGATCACCAACATCTTCCATCGCCTGACGGTGTACGAAAACCTGCGCTGCGCGGTGCTCTGGTCGCTCGGCTACAAGTACTCGTTCTGGCACCGGCTCAACGGCTTGCGCGACGCGCATGACCGGGCCGAGGCCGTGCTGGAGCAGATCGGCCTGCGCCGGCGCCGCAATACCTCCGCCGGCCTGCTGACCTACGCCGAGCAGCGCGCGCTGGAGATCGGCATCACGATCGCCGGCGGCGCCGACGTCATCCTGCTCGACGAGCCGACCGCGGGCATGAGCCGCTCCGAGTCCGACAACGCGGTGGAGCTGATCCGGCGCGTGACCGTGGGCAAGACGCTGCTGATGGTGGAGCACGACATGAGCGTGGTGTTCGGCCTGGCCGACAAGATCGCGGTGGTGGTGTATGGCGAAGTGATCGCCTGCGACACGCCGGGCAATATTCGCGGCAATGCGAAGGTCCAGGAAGCTTATCTCGGCGGACACGCGCCGGCGGAGGAACACGCATGAGCAAGGCAATGCTGGAAATCAGGGATCTGCACGCGTACTACGGCAAGAGCCACGTGCTGCATGGCGTCGATATGTCCGTGGCCGAGGGCGAGATCGTCAGCCTGCTGGGGCGCAATGGCGTGGGCCGCTCGACCACGGTCAAGGCAACCATGGGGCAGGTGCAGGCGACCGGTTCCATCAAGTTCAAGGGCGAGGAAATCATCGGCGAGAAGGCCTTCCAGATTGCCCATCGCGGCCTGGGCTTCGTGCCCGAGAACCGCGACATCTTCCCCACGCTCACGTTCGAGCAGAACCTGATCCTGGGCGAGAAGAAAGGCCGCAAGTCGCGCTGGTCGCTGGACGACATGTACCAGCTTTTCCCGCGGCTGAAAGAGCGGCAGAACACCGCGGCCGGCGTGCTGTCGGGCGGCGAGCAGCAGATGCTGACGCTATGCCGCACGCTGATGGGCGACCCGGACCTGATCATGATCGACGAACCGACCGAAGGGCTGGCGCCGAAAATCGTCGATCTGGTAGCGGAATATCTGAAGGAATTGAAGAATCGCGGGATCTCGGTTTTGCTGGTGGAGCAAAAACTGGCGATCGCGTTGGAAATCTCGCAGCGCGTGTATGTGATGGGGCACGGTGCGATCGTGTTCGAAGGAACGCCGCAAGCCTTGCGCGCCGACGGCGGCATCAGGAAGGAGTGGCTGGAGGTGTAGGACCCTGTCACGGCCCGGTTCAACGTTCTGCCGCCGGACCGATTCCCTGCCCGCAAATTGCGCCGTGACGGACTGCCGGGACCTTCGACTGCTGGCTGCGCTGATCCGGCGCGCCGCAGAGCCGGGCACGGCCAGTTTTTTTCATTCGGAATAATACGATCGTTCTTTTCTGCGGTATAGTTGAGCACCTCAAGTTTCATGGTGCACGTTGCTGCCTCGGGCATCCACATAGACTTCATCAATGTAAAGGAAGAGACATGACTGCCGAATATCAAGTCAATGGCGGAGTTGCCGTCATCACCCTCAACAATCCGCCGGTCAATGGCCTGGGATTCGCGACGCGCAGCGCGATTGTCGAGGGCATGCGGAAGGCGCTGGACGACGATGGCGTGAAAGCCGTGGTGATCACCGGCGCCGGCAAGGCGTTTTCCGGCGGCGCCGATATCAAGGAATTCAACACGCCGAAGGCACTGGCGGAACCGACCCTGCATACCGTGATCAACGTCGTCGAAAATTCGACCAAGCCGGTAATTGCCGCAATCCATAGCGTATGCATGGGCGGCGGCCTGGAACTGGCGCTGGGCTGCAATTACCGGGTCGCGATCCCGGGCGCGCAAATCGCGCTGCCGGAAGTTAAGCTCGGCATCCTGCCCGGCGCCGGCGGCACGCAGCGTCTGCCGCGCGTGGTCGGCCTGGAGATGGGGCTGAACATGATTGTGTCCGGCACGCCGGTAGCTTCCGAAAAACTGGCCAAGACCAGGTTATTTGACCAGGTCGTCGACGGCGACCTGATGCAGGGCGCGCTGGCCTTTGCCGCGAACGTGGCGGACGTCCGGCCCTTGCCGAAGGTACGTGATCTCAAGATCGATTACCCGAATTACGAAGCCTTCCTGCAGTTTTCGCGGAATACGGTCAAGGCCATGGCCGGTCCCTTCCCGGCGCCGCTGAAATGCGTGGAAGCGGTCGCCGCGGCGGTTACCCAAAAATTTGATGACGGGCTAAAATTCGAGCGCAACTTGTTCATTGAACTGGTGCAGACCAATGAATCCAAGGCCCTGCGCCATGCTTTCTTTGCCGAGCGCACCGCCAGCAAGATTCCGGATGTGCCCGCCGATACCCCGGCGCGGCCG
>JAQGMO010000394.1 GCA_028292315.1 Herminiimonas sp.
GCCTTTCTTTCATTTGCTGTCTTTCAGCACCCGAGGAGTATTTCCGTGAAAAATAACACCGTATTCCCGTGCATTCGGATTAACCCACTTGTGAAGGGATTTCTGCTTTGCGGATTGTATGGAATGGCCGGTATCGGTCACGCCGATACCATTGTCGGGCGTCCCACCCAGATTACCGGAGACAGTCCCATTAACTATGACGGTTGCCTTGCCCAGACTCAGCGCAGTACCTTATACAGAAATTCTGAATCGGAGCCGTTTCTGGCCGTGAATCCGCTCGATCCGAAAAATATGATTGTGGCATATCATCAAGACCGTTTTGCCAAAACCGGCGGGGCCGGCGCGATTGGCTCCCACTATACAAAAGACGGGGGAAAGAGCTGGCACAGGGTTACTATTCCATTCACGTACTGTTCAGGCGCCACGGCAGGTGCGGTAGGGGCATTTGATCGTACGACGGATCCATGGGTCGCATTCGAAGCAAAGGGAAACAAAGCGCACATCATTGGCCTGTCATTCGATCAAGATCCATTTACCGGCCACATCGGCGGTACGGTCATGGTTGCAAATTCGGAAAACGGCGGAGAAAGTTATCGAAATCCTTTAGTAAAAATCCAGGAAGTGTCCCGCCTGGGACCAAATGTCAGATTGCTGGATAAAAATTCGATTACCGCCGACCCGAATATCAAGGGCAAGCTTCATGCAGTCTGGATTACCTATACCGGTCCGAACAAGGACATAGGAAAGAGCTTCTATTCCAGTTCGCTCGACAGTGGGCGAACCTGGACCGCGGGCAAGAGAATATATAATCCTAAAAATGACTTTAGCCCTGACGAGGCGATTGAAAGCATCGAAACGCAGGGAAATCAAATCGCAGTACTGCCGAGTGGCACCTTGGTGAATGTTTTCGTGCGTAACACCGCAACGCCAAGTGGAGAACAACTCTCGGATATTGGTGTAATCCGCTCCACCAACCAAGGCGAAAAATGGAGCAAGGATCCTTTCATCATTTCCGGGCTCGTCAACAGGCCGATCGTGGATGTTGTCAATGGTGCGGATATTCCAATAAGAGGGACGGAAGCCTCACTACCTGACGTGGCGGTCGACAGAAAAACAGGTCATTTGTATGTGGTCTGGGCAGCGCGGGATGGGAGCGACAACGATAAAAATAGTGTATTTATTTCGAAATCCATCAATGAAGGGTTGACCTGGAGCCCGAAAAAGAAAATTAACCAAGCTCCAACTGTCGATGCGTTTATTCCGGTCGTTCATGTTGCCGACAACGGAATCGTAGGCGTGCTCTACTATGACATGCGTTACGATGCGCCAAATGATACCGAGTTCACGGCGGATGCCTTTCTACTTACATTGACGCCGGATCTCAAGGTAAGGGAAAAGGGTGAAACGCGTTTGTCGCCGACATCCATGGATCTGCGCCAGGCGGCATTATTGATTAGCGGAAGTACCCCTCCTTTGCCGAACGGTTATTTTCTGGGAGATTACTTCGGATTGGACTCGGTGGTGAATGATTTCGTTGCCGCGTATACAGTTGTTAACCCGCTGGGTTTATCAATTGTATTGCCGGATCCGCAAGCATTTGCCATCGATAACCATAACCGCCAGGATATCTGGTTTGCGAAAATCAGTACAGCCAAGTGAAGTGGGGTTCAGCCCCCGGCCTACGATAAAAAATCAGTAGCCGGGGGCTGTGCTGGCATTGATAAACCTGCTTCTAGTCGAAGCCGGAACCTTACAGGCTTCAGGCTGGCGTCTGAGGTCTGAATTGTCCGATGTGGTCGGCACTGCGGCGCCGGCCCTAGTTCTGATGCGCGCTTGTCACACCTCGAATGCGGTCAGCGCCGCCTGACACATTCAATATAGGCAGCCCCGTCCGGCGGCGTGCCATTCCTCTGCGCAGTCCAGATCATCTCTCCCAGGCATTCCATGATCTGGTGATGCGCATCGTGCTCCGACCCGAGCCGACGCGCCAGCCCGAAAAAGGCGTCCCGGATCCCCGGCGGCTGATCGATTGAAATCTGTTCCGCAATCGAGAGATGCATGGACAGATGCAGAAATGGATTGCTCTGGCCATGTTCGACCGAATAGTCGGCCGCCAGCGCGGCATCGACATCGCCCAGGGTAGCGGCATATTCCGGGTGCTGCACCAGCCAGTCACGGGCAATGCCTTCCAGCGGTGTCAGGATTCCATTGGTTTGATGCTTGTGCCAGGTGGCGCAAAAAAATCGCCGCACGTCGTCTTGTGAAGGGGTAAACATGACATCGGAGAATTGGCTTCGGAGCGGTTATTGTACCGGCATTGCAGGGCCGGCATGACAGCGCCGGATGACAGTACCAGGACTACTCCGCCCGCATTACACTGCCGGCACTACACCGCCTTCAGCGGAATCGGCGTCTTCGCCTTGTATTCACACAGATCCGCGATCATGCAGTTCCAGCATTGCGGTACCCGCGCCATGCAGGTATAGCGGCCATGCAGGATTAACCAGTGATGCGCATCGAGCCGAAATTCCTCCGGAACCAGTTTCATCAGCTTGCGTTCCACTTCCTCGACATTCTTGCCCGGGGCGATACCGGTCCGGTTCGACACCCGGAAAATATGGGTGTCGACTGCGATCGCGGCTTCGCCGAACGCCGTATTGAGAATCACATTAGCGGTCTTGCGGCCGACGCCGGGCAAGGCTTCCAGCTGCTCGCGCGTGCGCGGCACCGATCCATGGTGCTCGCTCAACAGAATGCGGCAGGTTTCAATCACGTTGCGCGCCTTGGTCCGGTACAGGCCGATGCTTTGAATAAAAGGAATCAAACCATCCACGCCCAGCGCAAAAATCTGTTCCGGCGTATTGGCAACGGGGAACAACTTGCGCATGGCCTTGTTGACCGATACATCGGTTGCCTGTGCCGACAGGATCACGGCGATTAACAGTTCAAACGGCGTCGTATATTCGAGCTCGGTGGTGGGATGCGGATTGGCGGTCTGGAAGCGCGTAAAAATTTCGCGCCTTTTTTCGGTGTTCATCAGTTCCCCTCTGCCTTCACTGCGTCCTTTTTCAAGCGCGCGCGTTCCAGCGCCGCTTGAATGATCGCCCTCTTGCGTTCCTGTTCGCGCTGCAGTTCCGGCGATGCGGCCGACTCGGCTTCCACTTCCCGTAACTTGGCTGCGGCTTTCTCGGCCAGGCGCTGATCGTTTTCTTGCTTGTCGCGCTGCAGGCGGAACAGCCGGAACTGATAACGGTTGCGGGCCGCATCGGCCTGCGCCTGCGACCATGCATTCCAGCCGGTTTCCCCCGGTGTGGCATCCACCATCGAGATGCAGTCGACAGGGCAGGGCGCGACGCACAGGTCGCAGCCGGTACAGAGATCGGCCAAGACCGTATGCATCTGTTTGGCGGCGCCCATGATTGCATCGACCGGGCAGGCCTGTATGCACAGCGTGCAGCCTATGCACAGGGTTTCGTCGATCACCGCGACTGGCCGGACACGCTCAACGCCATTGGCCGGGTTGAGCGGGATGACAGGCTTGCCGAGCAGG
>JAQGMO010000396.1 GCA_028292315.1 Herminiimonas sp.
CGGTCAACTCCGATCATTACGAAATGCTGCAGGATGCGCATGCGGCGGTTGCGCGCATCATGAAACTCGCGCGCTCGCTCGACGGCGTCATTTCGGGTGAACACGGTATCGGCATCACCAAGCTTGAATTCCTGACCGAGGCCGAGATCGGAGAATTCCGCGAATACAAGCTGCGGGTCGATCCGGAGGGCCGTTTCAACAAGGGCAAGCTGCTCAATTTGCCGGACCTGCATGCCGATTTGCGCAATGCGTACACGCCATCGTTCGGCCTGATGGGGCATGAATCGCTGATCATGCAGCAAAGCGATATCGGCGCGATCGCCAATAGCGTCAAGGATTGCCTGCGCTGCGGCAAATGCAAACCGGTGTGCGCCACGCACGTGCCGCGCGCCAACCTGCTGTACTCGCCGCGCAACAAGATCCTGGCGACGTCGCTGCTGGTTGAAGCCTTCCTGTATGAAGAACAGACCCGGCGCGGCGTGTCGATCAAGCATTGGGAAGAGTTTGAAGATGTGGCCGACCATTGCACGGTATGCCACAAGTGCCTGACGCCATGTCCGGTCGATATCGATTTTGGCGAAGTCTCGATGAACATGCGCAACCTGTTGCGCAAGATGGATAAAAAATCCTTCAATCCGGGCACCGCCGCATCGATGTTTTTTCTGAATGCGACTGATCCGGCAACCATCAACGCAACGCGTCAGGTCATGATCGGCTGGGGTTACAAGGCCCAGCGCATGGGCAATGAATTCCTGAAAAAATTTGCGAAGAAGCAAACCAAGGCGCCGCCGGCGACCCACGGCAAGCCTCCCGTGCGCGAGCAGGTGATTCACTTCATCAACAAGAAAATGCCGGGCAACCTGCCGAAGAAAACCGCGCGCGCGCTGCTCGACATCGAAGACGACAAGATCGTGCCGATCATTCGCGATCCGAAGATGACCACGGCCGATACCGAAGCCGTGTTCTACTTCCCGGGCTGCGGATCGGAGCGCCTGTTTTCGCAGGTCGGGCTGGCGACCCAGGCGATGTTGTGGCAGGTAGGCGTGCAAACGGTGCTGCCGCCCGGCTACCTGTGCTGCGGTTATCCGCAGCGCGGCTCGGGGGATTTCGACAAGGCGGAAAAGATCATCACCGATAACCGGGTGCTGTTCCATCGCATGGCCAATACCTTGAACTATCTCGATATCAAGACGGTGATCGTGTCTTGCGGCACTTGCTATGACCAGTTGCAAGGCTATGAATTTGAAAAGATTTTCCCCGGCTGCCGCATCATGGATATCCATGAATACCTGATGGAAAAAGGGGTGCGGCTGGAAGGCGTGACCGGTACCCGCTACATGTATCATGATCCCTGCCATACGCCGATGAAATTGCAGGACCCGTTAAAGACCGTCAATACGCTGATCACGACCGTCGATGCGCAAAAGATCGGGAAAAACGATCGCTGCTGCGGCGAGTCCGGCACGCTGGCGGTGGCGCGCCCCGATATTTCGACCCAGGTGCGGTTCCGCAAGGAAGCCGAGATGGAAAAGGGCGCCGCCGCATTGCGGGCTGACGGCTTTACCGGCGATGTCAAGATATTGACTTCGTGCCCATCGTGCATGCAGGGTTTGTCGCGTTACAACGAAGACTCGGGCACGACCGCCGACTATATCGTGGTCGAGATTGCCCGGCATTTGCTGGGGCCGGACTGGTTGCCCGAGTATGTGGCGCGCGCCAACAATGGCGGCATTGAACGTGTGCTGGTGTGAGGACCGATGACTGACTCCGGAACCAGCTGCGACCTGTGCGACGAGACCGGCGGGGAAGTCATTCTCCACGCTGAAAAATTCCGCGTCGTACTGGTTGACGATGCGCAGTATCCCGGCTTTTGCCGCGTGGTGTGGAACGCGCATGTCAGGGAAATGAGCGATTTGCCTGCCACCGACCGCACGCTGCTGATGGAAGCGGTCTGGGGCGTTGAAATGGCGGTGCGTGAAGTGATGATGCCCGCTAAAATGAATGTTGCCAGTCTGGGAAACATGGTGCCGCATCTGCACTGGCACGTGATTCCGCGCCATGCCGACGATGCGCATTACCCCAATCCGGTCTGGGCCGCAACGCAACGCGATGCCGATCCGGCAATGCTGGCGACGCGGGCGGCGCTGCTGCCCGCGTTGCGCGCGGCGGTTGCGCGGCACGTTAACTCATCTCCATTGAATACGGGAAAATAATCATGCTTGGCTCTAAACAGACAGCCCCGACTCCGATTCCCACAGCATTGACCGTGCGCAAGCAATCGCGTGTACTGGAAATTGCGTTCGACGATGGCGCCGAATTTTCATTGCCGTTCGAGTTGCTGCGGGTTTATTCGCCTTCGGCTGAAGTGCGCGGTCACGGTCCGGGACAGGAAACCCTGCAAACCGGCAAACGTAATATCGAACTAAGCGCGCTCGAACCTGTCGGAAATTATGCGGTGCAGCCGCATTTTACAGACGGGCACAATACCGGCATGTATTCCTGGGATTACCTGTACTGGCTTGGAAGCCGCCAGGAAGAACTTTGGGAAGACTATCTGAAGCGGCTGGAAGCGGCGGGATTCACGCGCGAATCGGGACGCGATGCGTCCATGACCGCTGCGGATGCCGGCGGGCACGGTTGCGGTCACAAGCACTAAAGCATTAAAAAAGAATACACTCATGAGCGACACCCATTTCGGATACCAGACCGTCCCTGAAGAACAGAAGGCGCATAAAGTCGCGGAAGTCTTTCACTCCGTGGCTGCCAAATACGACGTCATGAATGACCTGATGTCGGCCGGCCTGCATCGGCTCTGGAAGACATTTACCATAGCGCAAGCCGGAGTAAGGCCGGGCTTCAAGGTGCTCGATATTGCCGGCGGCACCGGTGACCTGGCCAAGGCATTCGCCAAGAAAGCCGGGCCCACCGGCGAAGTATGGCTAACCGACATCAATGAGTCGATGCTGCGCGTCGGGCGTGATCGGCTATTGAACAATGGCTTGATTACCCCCATCTTGTTATGCGATGCAGAGAGATTGCCCTTTCACGATAATTATTTTGATCGGGTAACTGTTGCTTTTGGGCTGCGCAACATGACGCACAAGGATGCGGCGCTAGCGGAAATGCGCCGGGTTCTGAAGCCTGGCGGCAAATTGCTGGTGCTTGAATTTTCCAAGGTGTGGGAACCGTTGAAGAAGCCGTATGATATATATTCGTTTTCGGTGCTGCCCTGGTTAGGCAAGCGGATCGCGAACGATGCCGATAGTTACCGCTATCTGGCCGAATCGATCAGGATGCATCCGGACCAGGAAACGCTCAAGCAGATGATGCAGGATGCCGGTCTGGAAAGGGTTGAATATTTTAGTTTGACGGCGGGTGTGGCCGCGCTTCACACCGGAATCAAACTTTAGGAGATACAAGATGAAAAAATTCCTTCTCGCCCTGATGGTGGTGGCAAGTACGATGTCGGTCGCCGTGACAGACGTCCAGGCCAAGCGGCTGGGCGGCGGCAGTTCTTTCGGCAAGCAATCGCAGGGTGTGACGCGGCAGGCGCCGCCGGCACAGCAGGCGGCGCCATCGCAGGCGGCCAGGCCGGCCGCTCCGGCTGCCGCGCCCGCCGCGCCGGCTGTCAAACCGCCGAGTCCATGGCGCGGTATCCTGGGCGGCGCATTGCTCGGTCTCGGACTGGGCGCCTTGCTGTCGCACTTTGGTCTGGGCGGCGCGATGGCCAGCATGATCAGCACGATCCTGATGGTGGCGCTGCTGGCATTGGCAGCCATGTTCATTTACCGTATGGTCATGCGGCGCAGGAATGGCGGCGCAAGCAACCCGCAACCGGCATTTGCCGGTGGTCCCGCAGCACGTTCCGGGACGCCGGAGATCGGTTCGCGGGTCGAGCCTTTCAGCCGTCCGTCGGCGCTGCAAGCTGACAATGTCACGGCTTCGGGCGCCGCACTGGCAGGTACAGCTGCAGGTGTGGGTACGGATGCAGCGACCTGGGAAATTCCTGCGGACTTTGATGTGCCCGGTTTCGTGCGCAACGCGAAAACCTATTTCATTCGCCTGCAAGCCGACTGGGACCGCGGCGACATCAACGACATCCGTGAATTCACGACGCCGGAAATGTATGCCGAACTGAAGATGCAGATTCAGGAACGTGGTGCGACGCCGAATCACACCGATGTCGTGTCGCTCGATGCCGAGTTGCTCGGGGTGGAAAAAGCTGGAAATGACTACATGGCTAGCGTCAAGTTCACGGGAATGATCAAGGAATCGGACAATGCGCCGGCCGAGCCGTTTGCCGAAGTCTGGAACCTTACCAAGCCGGTATCCGGCAGCGGTGGCTGGACATTGGCGGGAATTCAGCAATTACCCTGAGCCAGTGCGGTTTGCGGCAACTGTATGGAAAGAGGGTGGGCCGGGAAGCGCATGCGGACTTTAGTGCGCTGAGCATCGCAGGCTCGAGATTGGCCCAACCTGGCTTCCGCTAACTGCTCTAAATGTAATAATTTGCAGCAAGCTGCTACACTTGAAACCGCCCGCGAATTGTTCCGGGCGGTTTTATTTTGTGGCTTTGGCGTTATGACTCTTTCTTTGACTTCCTATTTGCCTTTATCTCTCATTCCCGCTGCAATCAATCATTTGCTGGCCCAGGAACCGTGGGCGAAGAAAAAACTCGCGCAACACACCGGCAAAACCGCGTGCATTGACGGCGGCATGGCCGCGCTCAGGCTTCAAGTCACCGCGGATGGCCTGTTACAGACCGCGCCCGCCGAAAGTGCGGCAGATGTGACGATACGCATCAAGCCGTCCGATTTGCCACTGATTCTACAAAACCGCGAGCGCGCATTTTCATACGTGAAAGTGGAGGGCGATGCCGATTTCGCCAATACGATTTCCCAGGTAAGCCAGTCTGTGCGCTGGGAGGCGGAAGAAGATTTGAGCCGCCTGGTGGGCGATATTGCGGCAACCCGGCTGGTCGCCAGCGCCAGGGCGGCCGTGGATACGGTGAATACAACCGGGCAAAAGCTGGCGGAAAATGTCGCCGAATATTTTCTTGAAGAGCGCCCGATGCTGGTGCGTCCGCAAGCCCTGAATGATTTTGCTTCCGGAGTAAGTATGTTGCGTGACGATGTTGAACGGCTAGCCAAGCGGATAGAAAAGCTGAAGGGAAGCCTTGCATGATCTTGAAATTCCTCCGTGTACTCAAAATTTTCAGGGTCGCAATCCGCTACGGACTCGATGACATCGCCATGTCCGGCCTGGCCGTGCCGCGCCTGGCGCGCGTGATAGACCGGGCGGTATTCTGGCGCGACATATCGGCCCCGCGCGGCGAGCGCCTGCGGCGTGCGCTTGAAGAACTGGGGCCGATATTCGTCAAATTTGGACAGGTGCTGTCGACCCGGCGCGATTTGATGCCGGCCGACATTGCCAATGAACTGGCCCGGCTGCAGGATCGCGTGCCGCCATTCGATTCAGATCTCGCGATAGCCCAGATCAAGAAATCGCTCGGCGCGCATCCGAATGACCTGTTTGCCCATTTCGAGCGCGACCCGGTCGCCTCCGCCTCGATCGCGCAAGTCCATTTTGCGCGGCTGAAAAATGGCACGGAAGTGGCGGTCAAGGTACTGCGGCCGGGCATGAAAAAATCGATCGATGAAGACGTCGCGCTGATGCATATTGCGGCCGGGCTGGTGGAAAGGCTGTGGGCCGACGGCAAGCGTCTCAAGCCGAAACAGGTGGTAGGCGAGTTCGACAAATACTTGCACGACGAGCTGGACCTGATGCGCGAGGCGGCCAATGGCAGCCAGTTGCGCCGCAATTTTGCCGACTCCACCATGCTGGCTGTGCCTGAAATGTTTTGGGACTATTGCTCCGAATCAGTCATCGTAATGGAACGCATGCGCGGCATCCCGATTTCACAGACCGAGCGGTTGGTGGCGGAGGGCGTGGACCTGAAGAAATTATCGCGCGACGGCGTCGAGATTTTTTTCACGCAAGTGTTCCGGGATGGGTTTTTCCATGCCGATATGCACCCGGGGAATATCCTTGTTTCGGTCGAGCCGGAATCGTTTGGCCGCTATATTGCGCTCGATTTCGGGATTGTCGGCACGCTCAACGATTTTGATAAGGATTACCTGTCCCAGAATTTCCTGGCATTTTTCCGGCGCGATTACAAACGGGTCGCCGAGGCGCATATCGAAAGCGGCTGGGCGCCCCGGGATACCCGGGTCGACGAACTTGAATCAGCCGTGCGCGCATGCTGCGAACCGATCTTTGACCGTCCGCTGCGCGATATCTCGTTCGGACAGGTGCTGTTGCGGCTATTTCAGACCTCGCGCCGCTTCAATGTCGAAGTACAGCCACAGTTGGTGTTATTGCAAAAGACCCTGCTGAACATCGAAGGGCTGGGACGTCAGCTCGACCCCGATCTCGACCTCTGGAAAACCGCAAAGCCTTACCTTGAGCGCTGGATGAATGAACAGGTCGGCTGGCGCGGCCTGATGGAACGCTTCAAGGCGGAGGCGCCGCGTTACAGCCAATTGTTGCCGCAATTACCGCGGCTGGCGCACCAAGCCCTGACGGCGCAAGCCGAGCCACGGCAGCAACAACACGAAGACTTGCTCAAGCGCTTGCTGGCTGAACAAAAACGCACCAATATGTTGCTCGGGTTTGCCATCTATTTTGGTGGCGGCCTGATGGGGGGGATATTGATAGTGCAACTATTTTTGCGCTGGTATCATGTGTTTGAATAGCAACGCGCTTCAGGCGACATGGAAGCGCCTCTCCCGGGCTGCCCACGGGTAAAAAAGTCACATAACCTTGTTATCGCTGGCATAGTACTCCGCCGATCGTATATTCCTCCGAGAATCGGTTGAAAACCCTTTATAATTCAGGGTTTTGGATGATTTTTGCGGGGAATTTTTCATGCCGATTTATGCGTATCGCTGCGAAGCGTGTGGTTTTTCCAAAGATGTACTTCAGAAAGTGTCAGATCCGGTACTGACGGAATGTCTGTCGTGCGGAAAATCCACTTTTAAAAAGCAACTGACGGCCGCCGGTTTCCAGCTCAAAGGCACCGGCTGGTATGTTACCGATTTTCGCGGCGGGTCAACCCCGGCCGCGCCGGCCGGGGCCTCTGACAGTGCGGCTGACAGCGCATCGAAAGGTACGCCGGCCGGCACGCCTGCGCCGGCCGGCACGCCTGCACCGGCTGCGGCGCCAGCACCGGCGCCGGCTGCCAGCACGCCATCGGTTTCCGACGGAAAGTAAGTGTGCTTGGGTACTAACTGCTTGCCGGCACCTGGCAGGAACATGGCTCTTTTTCCTGTGCCTAACGATAGAAAACGATGCGCAAATATTTCATCACCGGTTTATTGATACTGGTCCCCTTGGCGATTACGCTATGGGTATTAAATCTGATCATCAGCACCATGGATCAGTCCTTGTTGCTATTGCCGGAGAGCTGGCGGCCGGAAGCGGTATTCGGCTTCCGCATCCCGGGCCTGGGCACTATCCTGACCTTGATGATCATTTTCCTGACCGGTCTTGCGACCCGTAACTTCGTTGGCAAGCATGTGGTGTATGCATGGGAGTTGTTCCTCACGCGCATACCGGTGGTGAGCACGATTTATACCAGCGTCAAACAGGTGTCCGATACCCTGTTTTCCTCGTCCGGCAATGCATTTCGCAAGGCGGTGCTGGTGCAGTATCCGCGCCAGGGATCATGGACCATCGCTTTCCTGACCGGCGTGCCGGGCGGCGATGTGAGAAATCATTTGAGGGGTGATTACGTCAGTATCTATGTGCCGACCACGCCGAATCCGACCTCGGGTTTTTTCCTGATGGTGCCGCGCGCCGAGGCGATCGAACTCGACATGAATGTCGACGAGGCGCTGAAGTATATCGTCTCGATGGGCGTGGTGTCGCCCGAGTATTTTGAAAAGAAATTAATTATCGATCCGTCCAAAGTCGTGAGCCTCACCGATCCCGCGGACCATCATTGAAGAACCTGAAACTGGAATTTGAATATGTCAATGCGAACACATTACTGCGGCCTCGTCAACGAGTCGCTTACTGGTCAAACCATCAGCCTGTGCGGCTGGGTCCATCGGCGCCGTGACCATGGCGGCGTGATTTTCATCGATCTGCGCGACCGCGAAGGCCTGGTGCAAATTGTTTGCGACCCGGATCGCGCCGAGGTTTTCAAAAATGCGGAAGCGGTGCGCAATGAGTTCTGCCTGCGCGTGACCGGCGTCGTCCGCAGCCGTCCGGAAGGCACGACCAACGCCAATCTCGGCTCGGGCAGGATCGAAGTGTTATGCGAACAGCTCGAAGTGCTGAATCCATCGGTCACGCCGCCGTTCCAGCTTGACGACGACAACCTGTCCGAGACTACCCGCCTGACGCACCGCGTGCTCGACCTGCGTCGCCCGCAAATGCAGAATAATCTGCGCCTGCGCTACAAGGTCACGATGGAAGTGCGCAAGTTCCTCGATGCGAACGGCTTCATCGATATCGAAACCCCGATGTTGACGAAGTCCACGCCGGAAGGCGCGCGCGACTACCTGGTGCCGTCGCGCGTGAATGCCGGCCACTTCTTTGCGTTGCCGCAGTCGCCGCAGCTGTTCAAGCAATTGCTGATGGTCGCCAACTTCGACCGCTACTACCAGATCACCAAGTGTTTCCGCGATGAAGACTTGCGCGCCGACCGGCAGCCGGAATTCACCCAGATCGATTGCGAAACCTCCTTCATGTCCGAGCAGGAAATCCGCGACATGTTTGAAGGGATGATCCGCCTGGTGTTCAAGAATGCGCTGGATGTCGATTTGCCGAATCCTTTCCCGGTCATGGATTTCGCGACCGCGATGGGCAAATACGGCTCCGACAAGCCCGACATGCGCGTCAGGCTTGAGTTCACCGACTTGACCGATGTGATGAAAGACGTCGATTTCAAGGTGTTCGCCGGAGCGGCCAACATGGAAGGCGGCCGCGTAGTGGGCTTGCGGGTACCGGGCGGCGGCGCCATGCCACGCTCGGAAATCGACGCCTATACCGAATTCGTCGGTATCTACGGCGCCAAGGGTCTGGCTTACATCAAGGTCAATGACAAGACCAAGGGACGCGATGGCTTGCAATCGCCGATCGTCAAGAATCTGCATGACGCGGCGCTGGCGAAAGTCATCGAGCAAACCGGCGCCCAGGATGGCGACCTGATTTTCTTTGGCGCGGACAAGGCCAAAGTGGTCAATGACGCGATCGGCGCGCTGCGCGTCAAGATCGGCCACAGCGATTTCGGCAAGAAGAACAACCTGTTCGATGACGTCTGGCGCCCATTGTGGGTAGTGGACTTTCCGATGTTCGAGTACGACGACGCCGCCGGACGCTGGAATGCGCTGCATCATCCATTCACGGCGCCGAAGGAAGGCCACGAAGATTTCATCGAAACCGATCCGGGCCGCGCGATTGCGCAAGCCTACGATATGGTACTGAACGGCTGGGAACTGGGCGGCGGCTCGGTGCGTATCCATCGCGCCGAAGTGCAAAGCAAGGTGTTCCGTGCGCTGAATATTGGCGATGACGAAGCGCAGCTGAAATTCGGCTTCCTGCTCGACGCCCTGCAATACGGCGCGCCGCCGCATGGCGGACTGGCGTTCGGGCTCGACCGGATCGTCACCATGATGACGGGGGCAGAATCGATTCGCGACGTGATTGCCTTCCCCAAGACCCAGCGCGCCCAGTGCCTGCTGACCCAGGCGCCGTCGGTGGTCGACGAAAAGCAGTTGAAGGAATTGCATATCCGGTTGCGGAACCCGGAGCCTGCAATAAAAGGCTAAGTTCCTTGCATTACGGCATAATAAGGCGCGGGCTTCCGCGCCTTTTTTTCGACTTTACTGACTGTACTCTTTGATTGCATTCTTTTATTCAGGGTTGTATCGAATCACGAGATGAGTTCGACACCGTATAAAATTCCCGAATCGGTCCTGGTGGTCATTTACACACCGGACCTGGAAATCCTGCTGCTCGAGCGCGCCGATAAACCGGGATATTGGCAATCGGTAACGGGTTCAAAGGATTTTCCCGGTGAATCGCTGGAAGATACCGCGGTACGTGAAGTATGGGAAGAGACGGGAATCGTGATCGGCAGCCCGGCTGTGCCATTGAATAATCTTCAGAACTGGCAACTTTCCAATGTTTATGACATCTATCCTGTATGGCGGCATCGTTATGCCCCAGGGGTGGTAAAGAATACCGAACATGTATTCGGATTGCAGGTAACGCGCGATATCGGCGTCACGCTGGCGCCGCGCGAGCATCTTGATGCGCTGTGGTTGCCATGGCGTGACGCGGCTGATAAATGCTTTTCACCATCGAATGCGGAAGCGATTCTGCAATTGCCGCAACACCTGGGGTCAGACTGAATTGCCGGGCGACGCCGGCGAACACGCCGGACCGCGACGGTACACAATACGCAACCTGGAATAATCCGGATCGGACTCATGAAATTACGCATAGCAACTTACAATATTCACAAAGGGGTTTCCTCCTTCGGCCGTCGATCACGCATCCATGCGCTGAAACAGGCGCTTTCCTCGATGGAGGCGGACGTCATGTTTTTACAGGAAGTGCAAGGCCGGCATGATTTGTTCGCATTGCGTCACGCGGCAAACTGGCCGACCGAGGCCCAGCATGAGTTCCTGGCCGGCGACACGCTGCATTGCGCCTATGGCTGCAATGCGGTGTATGACCACGGCCATCATGGCAACGCATTGCTGAGCAATTTTCCCATTGCGTCGTCGCGCAACCAGGATGTATCGGATCACGCCTACGAGGCGCGCGGCATCTTGCATTGCATACTGGACACGCCTACAAAGCCGGTGCATTGCTACGTCGTTCACCTTGGCTTGTTTGCCGGCAGTCGCAAAAGGCAGGCTGAAGCACTGATCACTGCGGTGAGCAACTCGGCGGCAAATGATGAACCGGTCATTATTGCCGGTGATTTCAATGACTGGGGCAATCATTTAAGTGAAGACTTGCGCAAGGGCCTCGGTGTAGTGGAAGTCTTCGATGAAAAAGTTTTGCGGCGCGGAGTCGGCTCCTACCTGCGGCAGCTAAGCGGGCGCGGGCCGAAAATTCAGCCGGCACGCACGTTCCCGGCAGCAATGCCGTTCCTGCAACTGGACCGGATATATGTGCGTGGATTCAAGGTGGAATCGGCACAGGTGCTGCATGGCCCGCGCTGGGCTATGCTATCCGATCATGCGCCGATTGTTGCAACCCTGAACATGACCTGATTGACCGATGACGGCGGCCAGCGGTGAAGGCGGTCAAGACGCGGCTGCCGCCATCGCCTAAAATTACACGTTTTAAAAGGCGTTGTGCCATCCATGCGTTCGGTAACCTTTACCGGCAGTAATCAGATCACGCTTTTGCATTGCGGCGCCGAATTCTTTCCCGAATTGGAGGCGGCGTGCGATGCTGCCATCTCTGAAATTTATCTCGAAACCTATATTTTCGCAGCGGACAAGACCAGCGAGCGGATTTTGGCGGCGCTGGCGCGGGCGGCCGCGCGCGGCGTGCGCGTCTATGTCATAACCGACTGGATCGGCACCGGCCGCGTCCAGTCAAAACTGCTTCACAATATATTATCCGCAAATGGCGTTCGCCACCGCAGTTTCAATCCATGGTTCCGGCGCGGCGTGGCGCGCACCCATCGCAAGATCTGCGTGGTCGACCGCAAGCTTGCCTTCCTTGGCGGACTCAATATCAACGACGACCTCATTTCGGACGATGACTCGGCCGATCCGCTGCCGGCGCCGCGCTGGGATTTTGCAATCGGTATCACCGGGCCGCTGGTTGCTGCAATTCATCGTGAAGTCACCATGCAATGGGCACGACTGGGAACCCTCGATCTGAAGTCGCGCTGGGACCGGTTCAGGCATGCGCGCGGCGTGCATATCGAAGCGGCTAACAAGCCGGCGATCGCCGGCCTGGTGGTGAGGGATAACCTGCGCAATCGCCGAACGATCCAGCGCGCTTACCTGTATGCGCTGGGGCACGCAAGGAAAAGCGCCTTGCTCGCCAATCCTTATTTCGCGCCTGGTCGCAAGATGCGCGATGCGCTCGCATCGGCGGCGGAGCGCGGGGTTGACGTAACCCTGCTGCTGGGAGTCGGGCAATTCAGAATCCAGGATGCGGTGGCGCGCTCGTATTATCCTAAACTGCTGCGTAGCGGCGTGAAAATTGTCGAATATCGTAAGACGCAGTTGCATGGAAAAGTCGCGGTGGTCGACGATGACTGGGCGACCGTCGGGTCGAGCAATTACGACGGGTTCAGCCTGTTCGTCAATCAGGAAGCCAATGTGGTCGTGAAGGATGCCAGGTTTGCCCGCGCATTGCGGCAGCACATCCGGCATGGGGTGGCGGAAGGCGTTGTTATTGGATATGAGGAGTTCGCAAACACCGCCTGGTATCGTCGCGCCTGGTATGCCCTCGCGTTTTACATTTACCGCGGCCTGATGAGGGTCATCACGCTCGGCAAATATACCTGAGCCGTCGGACCGGAAATCGCAAGCGCTGCGATCGCGCCCCGGATGCTCGCGATCAATCCGCCATCGACGCGAATCACCGAGCCGGTCACATACGCGGCGCACCTGCTCGCGAGGAACGCCACCACGTCCGCATACTCTCCCGGTGTGCCATAGCGGCCCACCGGAATACTCGCCGTGCTTTCGCGGCTGACATCCTCCACCGTTCGCCCTTCGCGCCTGGCCTTTTTTTCATCGGGCAAGGATGGCCCTGGCTGGTACATTTTCCAGAATCGCAACGAGCTCTACACGGACAGGGTGCTTGGCGGCCTGGCCCGGGTGATCCTGATCGGGCTGCGGGTTGAACATGGTATTGCATTTCTCACTAGCAGTCATCTGACTAACGTTTCTCTGGCGACAGTGGAAAGTTAAAGTCTGCCAGCAGGATGTTTTCTTAGCTGGCAGCCATCCCTATCGTGGTTACGCAGGATGTGGCAATATAAATTCAATTGCCGGCGCATTGCCGGCATCACTTGATGCGGAGAGTCGCCCATGACTGCTGATCCCCGGTCCGATTCCATTTGCCATTTCCGTCGCCGCACGCTGAGATTCTGCGGGCTGGCGCTTGTCTTGTCCCTGAGCCGGACACGCGCGCATGCCAGCTCGGCTGCTGTCGCGCTGGATGTGCCGTATGTGCCCACCCCAAGGAGAGTGGCCGAGCGCATGCTGCAGTTGGCCAAGGTAGGCAAGAGCGACATCGTGTATGACTTGGGCTGCGGCGACGGCCGCCTGGTCATCGCTGCTGCGAAAAAGCATGGCGCCCGTGGCGTGGGCATCGATATCGATCCGGCACGCATCCAGGAAGCCCGAATCAATGCAAAAGCCGCCAAAGTCGAGCAGCGGGTGGAATTCATCCTTGGCGACCTCTTCCTGACTGATTTGTCGAAGGCGACCGTGGTCACGCTTTACTTGCTTCCAAGGCTCAACCGGCAGCTGCGTCCACAGCTATGGCAGCAGCTCAAGGTAGGGTCCCGGGTCGTCTCGCATGGCTTCGACATGGGGGAGGAGTGGCCGCCAGAGCGGACCGAAACGGTCAATGGAACAACCATCTACTATTGGACAATTACCGAAGCGCACAAGAAGTCTGCCTAGTCCTGCTGGAGGGGCGAGCGCTGCGGTGCGTCGATCGCATTTGTCAGAAACGACAGCGCTCAATAACCGAGCACGGTAATTACCACCCGGATGTGCTTTCCGGCATGCGGCTAAAATTTTACATAAATCTAATCATGGCAAGCCAATAGCAGGCCTGTAGCCCTTGCGTTGCTTTTGCTGATGGCCTATCGGTGGTTCAGTCTTTCTTCTCACGAAATTCAGCGTCGATAATTGTCGTATCGATGTTCCTTGAATGCGCCTGGTCAAGCGACGACTTGAAGAAAGATGCAAACCTATTCATAAAAGTTCGTCTTAACCATCGAATGGTGAGCAGAAAGGTTGCAGCAAAGCCAAGAAACAGCATCGGCACCATTTCGCCTCGGTAAAGGAAGCTTAGCAAGCAAAAGGCAAGTAAGACAACCATTGTTGGTAGCCGAGCATTTTTAGGAAGTAAACCAATCGTG
>JAQGMO010000017.1 GCA_028292315.1 Herminiimonas sp.
GATGCAGCCGCGGGCCAGGAAGCCAAGCGTCGTATCGAAGAGCTGACTGCTTCGGTCGAAGTTGGCAAGGTGTACGACGGCGTCGTGCTCAAATTGCTGGACTTCGGCGCAATCGTGCAGGTCATGCCAGGCAAGGATGGCTTGTTGCATATCAGCCAGATTGCTAACGAGCGCGTCAATGCGGTCGCCGATTACCTCAAGGAAGGCCAGCAGGTACGCGTCAAAGTGCTGGAAACCGATGATCGCGGCCGTTTGAAACTGTCGATGAAAGCCGCGGCGGCGGAGCAGGGCAGCGAGTCGGCGCAGCAAGTGCAATAACAAACCTTCAAGGCGTCAAGCCTTTACGTAAATGTGTCCTATGAGAAACGCCCGCGGCGCAAGCCCGGGCGTTTTTTTTTATGGTGACCGATCTCGTGGCATCATGGGCATAAATTGACAAACCACTTTCCAGCTCATGACCCACATCGTTATCCTTGGCTGCGGCTTCGGCGGATTGGCGGCCGCTCGCGAACTGGCATCCTCCGACGTCCAGATCACCCTGATCGACCGCAGCAATCACCACCTGTTTCAGCCGCTGTTATACCAAGTGGCGACCGCCGGCCTGTCGGCGCCCGCCATCGCCGCGCCGATCCGGCATATCCTCGCCCGACAGCGCAACCTGACCACCCTGTTGGGATCGGTTTCGGACATCGATCCGGTGACCCGCCTGGTGAAGCTCAGCGATGGCAGCGGCATTGGCTATGATTACCTGATCGTCGCGACCGGCTCGACCCATAGTTACTTCGGGCATGATGAATGGGCCGAGCTTGCTCCGGGTTTGAAAACGCTGAGCGACGCCTTCGAAATCCGGCGCCGGGTCCTGATGAGTTTTGAACATGCGGAGCGCGAAACCGACCCGGACAAGCGCGCGGCATGGCTGACGTTCAGCGTGATCGGCGCCGGCGCGACCGGAGTGGAAATGGCGGGCACTCTGGCTGAGATCGCCCGGCATACCTTGCGCGGAGAATTCCGCCGCATCGATTCGCGCGATGCGCGCGTGGTGCTGATGGAAGGTTCGGACCGGGTATTGCCGCCGTATCCGCCGGACCTGTCGGAAAAAGCGCGTTTGCAGCTGGAGCGGCTCGGTGTGGAAGTCCGTACCAGTTGCAGGGTAACCGGGATCGACCGGGAAGGCGTAACATTCACCACGGCCGAGGGAGAACAGCGCTTGCCTTCCAAAACCGTGATCTGGTCGGCCGGGGTTGCCGCCTCGCCACTGGGGAGTGCGCTCGGCGCGCCGCTCGATCGTGCCGGCCGGGTGGAGGTTGAACCAGACCTGTCCATTCCCGGCCACCCTGAAATATTCGTGATCGGCGACCTTGCCGCCGTGACGTCGGACGGCAAGCCGGTGCCCGGCGTATCGCCGGCCGCCAAGCAAATGGGCCGCACCGCGGCGCATAACATCATGCGCCATATCAAAGGCGGCACACCCGAAGTGTTCAAGTACAAGGATTACGGCTCGCTGGCCACGATCGGGCGCAGGTCGGCAGTCGCGCAGGTCGGCAAGTTTAAATTTTCGGGTTTCCCGGCCTGGCTGTTCTGGCTCTTCGTGCATATCTATTTCCTGATCGGTTTTCGCAGCCGGCTGATGGTGCTGACCGATTGGGCCTGGGCTTACTTCTCATTCCAGCGCAGTGCCCGTATCGTTGTGGTGCCGGAAGAAGAGCCGGCGAAACAAAAAGCCGAGACCTAGAGCGCATTGCGCATAGGTGCGCGGAAGGCGTGGGCGATCTGGGTGCAGCGTGTTCCGGCGTACGCAATCCTGTCTAAGCGGGCGCTACCCGGGACTAGCGATATCGGTTCGGGTACGCGCCATACACGCAGCCAGTACAATTGCATGTTTTAAATGGAGGTTTCATGCGAGCAATTGAAATTGTCAAGCCGGGTGGGCCGGAAGTGCTGACCTTGTGCGAGCGGCCGATGCCGACCCTGAAAGCAGGCGAAATACTAATCAAGGTCCACGCCGCCGGCGTGAATCGTCCCGACGTGTTCCAGCGTACCGGCAATTATCCGGTGCCGCCCGGCGCGTCCGATCTGCCCGGACTGGAAGTGGCGGGCGAGATCGTCGATGGCGATTTGTCCGGCAGCGATTTCAAGAAAGGCGATATGGTGTGCGCGCTGGTGCAGGGCGGTGGCTATGCAGAATATTGCGCGGCACCGATTGAGCAATGCCTGCTGCTGCCGAAAGGCCTGAGCGCGATTGAAGGCGCCTCGTTGCCTGAAACTTTTTTCACCGTCTGGAGCAATGTATTCGACCGGGCCGGCCTCGCCAACGGGGAAGTCCTGCTGGTTCAGGGTGGCACGTCGGGCATCGGCGTTACCGCCATCCAGCTGGCAACGGCCCTGGGACACCGGGTATTCGCCACCGCCGGCTCCGAAGACAAATGCCGCGCGGCGGAAAGCCTGGGCGCCGAGCGCGGCATCAATTATCGCAACGAAGATTTTGCGGAGATCGTGAAAACGGCGACTGGCGGCAAGGGCGCCGACGTCATCCTCGATATGGTCGGCGGCGATTATATCGCGCGCGAAATCAGCTGCCTGGCCGACGATGGCCGTATTGCGATGATTGCCTTGCTGGGCGGCGCCAAGGCCAATGTCGACCTGGGGCAGATCCTGCGCCGCCGTCTCACCATTAGCGGCTCGACGCTGAGGCCGCGTCCAGTTGCGTTCAAGGCTGCGATCGCGCGCAAACTGCGTGAGCGGGTCTGGCCCCTGCTTGAATCGGGAAAAATCAAGCCGATGATTTACCAGACTTTCCCGCTTGAGCAGGCGGCGCAGGCACATGCGCTGATGGAGTCGAGCACGCATATCGGCAAGATCATGCTGAAAGTCGTTTGAAATAGGGCATGCTCGGCATGCAAACCCGGACGCCGCAACGGCGCCGGGGAAGATGATTTTGTCCGAACGATAGATCGTTGATTCCTTCCGTTAAAGACTATTAGCGTTACCGGTGGAACCTCAGGTCCTGGCGGGTTACATAGATGCCATTAATCTCTGGCAAAGAGATTTCGTGTAACCCCCTTTTGAATCGAACGGACATTCCTTCATGACGCCAACCTCGCGTGCTTCAGGATCGCAATCAAATGAAAATGTGTCAGGCGTGTCGCCGCATGGTCCCGGACCGGACGATGGGAAGAACAAGCCGCGCATTCCGCTGCTCAGATCCCTTACCGGAAACGCAAGCAGGGCGAAGACCCGCAATGCCGGCGAAAGCAAACTTTCTGAGCGCAAGTTGGGCGAGCTTCGGTCGGCACGACAGATTTTCCTGAGCGACATGCATAAAGAGTTGCTTGGAATGATATTGAATTTCGGTAATTTCATCGATGAACATCAGTCCGCGATGGAGGTGGCCGGCACCTTGCCTTTCTTTAAACAACTGCGCGAGCTTCTGCTGCAGGTTCATACCTGTACCGCAGCATGTTACAAGGACGGCGACGACGAACGCGCCCGTGGGCGCAATTTGCAGCGGCTTGAGAAACGCCTGCAGCAAGTTGCTGAACTATGCCGCCCCGCCGTGCCGGCGTGGCCTCAGTCCGCCGGCACGCCCTTGTGGGGGGATCCAACTATCTTGTCCACATACAAGGAGCAGGTCCAGGGCGCCTTCTCGACATGGGCCCAGGCTGCAAGCGATTTTGCGACCATGACGCAAGCGCAGTTTGCCGATTCGACCAGGCGCTCCAATCCCACGCAAAAGATATCTGCCGTGTCGTATGGTCCGCTGCTTAACGAAGTGCAATCGCTTCAGGCGGACTTTAATTACGTATTACAGGAATTGATGGGGATGAACTCGTTTATCTCGGCAGACGGCTATGAATGCTCGATCCAGTCGGGGATAGGCGCCGCTACCCATCTTGCCGCCGCCGCCGCATCAGGTAGCGGTACTGCTGAAAATGTGGGAAGAATGCGGATGTGCCTTAAAAAAGCAACAAAAGAGATTGTGAACTTCGAAAAATATCTTGCGTCCCTGTTGGACAGCCGGTTTTCGTTTGAGGTCGAAGCGGTACTCAATACTCTACACGGATTGGCGAAAGCAATTCTGGATAAGCTGCCTAAAACGATTGCCCGATCCGAACAACTGTTAATCAAGGCGACTTCATTGCTTACGTCGCATGGAGAAGCTGGTCAGGGCCGGTCGGGCTCGGATTTGAATGCGATGCTCAGCCCGCGGGTTCCCCGTAATGCAAAACGGCCGAAGGAAGTTCCGGATGCGTCCACCGGTCCAGGTTCGCCACTGGAGAAAAACGCCGACGGCGCTACTGCGCGTGTCGCGCGTTCGGGTCGTCATGGCAGCCTGCGTAAATCCCGGGCAGTTCGAAAGAATCTGGTGCCGAAGCCAGACCGGAATCAGCCGGCCCCGGATTCAAATGTCATTATTACGGATGCGAAGATAGCCGAAGCTTTGAAACTCGCAAACCGGGCCGGGAAATCGCGCAAGCGAAATAATGAAGACCTGGCCGTTGCGCGGGAATCGGCGCAACTGTTTAAAGATTTTTCACCGCCGGAATGGGCTGCCACCGGCGCGAGGAAAGGCCGCGGCGTCGGCAACCCGGCCGATCCTGGCAACGCGAGCCGCCTCTCCGTCCTGTATGAACTATTGCGGATTCATCATACAGTGGTAACGCTGCATGCCCAGGGCCCAGCCGTACCGCGATTCGGGACACCGAATGCGGATCACATCGCTATAAATGAAAAACTGACTGAGATAATGCAGTATCTGGCGACGGCGGCCGAATCGCTGGGGTCAGTCGAATCAGCCGACCTTGTTCGCGTGATCCAGTGCTTGCGTAGAGCGCAAAAGCAGATGACTGATGCCGATGCCATACTCTGCGCAAAAACCTGGAGAGTATTGGCAGGCAGCCCGGGCGACGCGGAAACGGAATTTCTCATGCTTACGGAATCATGGGCTAAGGATGAGGCCAACCTGGCGCCGGACTTTCCCTTCGATTTAACGCATGTCGCAGCGCTGCAGTCCGCGCTCAATAAAGTACACGCGCTGCTCGAAAAAACAGGCGAAATTCTGGCATGCGCGCACGCAAGCCAAGGCAACCCGGTTTCATTGCGAAGTTTTTCCGAGTCTGGTTTTACAGGTTCCCCCCAGCCACGCCGGGAAGTGCCACGTAGCATAACTAAAATGCTTGCACGAGGGCCCCGCGAACGGTCCGGTTCAACTGATGCGAACGTGTCCGATCGTAATATGAATTCCGTCGCAGCAAACAGCGTTGCGAAGAGCTACAGTAATATCAAGGGGCGGCTGGAAGTGCTTGAACTCGTATTCGGCAGCTTTACCAAGCTTCCATCGCTCGATTATTACCAGGTGGCCGTGGCGTGCGCAAAGAAGACCCTGCAGGATTTTACAGTGCCGATTGAATTCACAAACACGCCAGGCACACATGCACTGTTGGTCGCCATCATTAAAAGCCGCAAAGGTCTTGACAGGCTCAAAGCGGAGCTGGGGGAACTGAACGAGAAGCTGGAAAAAGATGGCAATGACCCGGAACGGCTGGCAAAGCATGAATCGTTTCTGAAAGAGATAGACGCGATTCGCAATGTCATGAGCGACCTTGAATCGGCCGCCGACACAATTTATCGGGGGATGCTCGAAAGCGAAAAATCACTCGCAGCGCAAGGTTCGCCCCGGTCGCGAGGCAACGCATACGCCGATGCCATGCCTAGTCCGCGGAATCCAAGCGGGTTACGGCTGAGGCCGATGCTTACCCGGACCAGCGCTGCCGTTGCGCCGGGCCCGGGCTTGCCGGACGCGCCGCTCAGACGCAGTATGACCGCTCCGGGCGCGCGGCAAACGAAGGGCGCGGCCAATATCCCGTCGGTCGCAGGAAATCCTCCGGTCGCGACTCCGGTTCCGGCAACGAGCTCGGCAAGCCCGGAATACAATGATGATTTCTCTTCCGGCAAGAAATCCGAGGAGCAGGCACTAGCCGACTGAATTACGGCACTGACCGCCCGGTACGGTATGGCCGGCCATACGTAATACCATGGCTGGCCGATCTCGCCAGATCCGGGCTACGTTGTTTGACCGCCCCTGCGATAGCACGCTAAAATGACGGGTTATTAAAAATTCAGGGTATTATGCGCCGCACACTTATCGCCGGTAACTGGAAAATGAACGGCAGTCTCGCCGCCAACGCGGCATTGCTGGCCGGGATACAATCCGGTCTGGATCAGCCTTCCTGTGACATCGCGGTGTGCGCGCCGGCGCCGTATCTCGCCCAATGCCAGGCTGCACTATCCGGCGGCCTGGTGGCATGGGGTGCGCAAGACCTGTCGGTGCATGAGTCCGGCGCCTATACCGGCGAAATCAGTGCCGCCATGCTGCGCGATGTCGGATGCCGTTATGTCATCGTCGGCCATTCCGAACGCCGGGCCTATCATGGCGAAAGCAATGAACTGGTTGCGCAAAAAACACTGCGTGCCATCAAGGCTGGCCTAACCCCGATCGTATGTGTCGGTGAAACACTGGCCGAGCGCGAAAGCGGGCAGACCGGGCAGGTGGTCGGTCAACAAATGGACGCCGTGCTGGCAACCATCGCTGCGGCAGATCTGTCAAATATCGTAGTAGCTTATGAGCCGGTCTGGGCGATAGGCACCGGCAAGACCGCTACCCCCCAGATGGCGCAAGAGGTACACTCGCTGCTGCGCAAGAAGTTGGCTGAAAAGGATGTGGCGGCAGCGGCCAATGTGCAGATTCTGTATGGCGGCAGTATGAAACCGGATAACGCGAAGGAATTGCTGGCGATGCCTGATATCGATGGCGGGCTGATTGGTGGCGCCGCACTCAAGGCAACCGACTTTCTGGCGATTATTCGCGCGGCATGATTGTGCCGAATGAGTTTGCCGGGTAGTCGCATCGATTGCACGGATTAAGAGTTAACCAAAGACTGGAAATTTACGTAATGAACACAATGTTTACAATCATCGTCGTCGTACAGGTGCTGACAGCCTTGACGATCATCGGCCTCGTACTTCTGCAACACGGCAAGGGCGCCGACATGGGCGCCGCATTTGGTTCCGGTGCCTCCGGCAGTCTGTTTGGCGCCAGTGGGTCATCGAATTTTCTATCGAAGTCGACCGGGGTTGCAGCGGCAATCTTCTTTTGCTGCACTCTTGCTCTTGCATACCTCGGCAATCGTCCCGCGGCCGGTACCGGCGGCGTGATGGATCGGCTGCCAGTGCCTGCGGCGCCGGCCCCGGCAAGCTCGGTGCCTGGCGCACCGGCGCCGGCCGCCAATGTGCCTGTCCCGGGTGCTGCCGGCACGCCAGCGCCTGCCGCCGGCGGTAGCGCGGCACCAGCAACTGCGCCTGCACCGGCTGCGCCGGGCGCGGCATCGGGTCAGTCCGGCCAGATTCCAAAATAATTTTAACGATTCTGCAATTTTCTCCTCTTAATAACGCAATTGTGCGTTGAATAAAGGTGTTAAAACAGGTTAAAATACAGGGCTTATGCCGACGTGGTGAAATTGGTAGACACGCTATCTTGAGGGGGTAGTGGCGAAAGCTGTGCGAGTTCGAGTCTCGCCGTCGGCACCATAAAACAACAAAGCCAGCAAGGGAGTGCCTAAGCTGGCTTTTTGTCGAGAAGGCTGTGGTTTGATTCACTGAATCATTCAGCGGACTGTTCAGACTGTTCAATCGGATTGTTCACCGCTTTTTCCAACTTATAGCGACTCATCGTGAACCTCGAAAATTACTTTCCTGTACTGTTATTCATACTTGTCGGCATCGGCGTGGGCATTGCGCCGCAGGTGCTCGGACGCGTGCTTGCGCCGCACAAGCCGGACCTGGCGAAGAATTCGCCTTACGAGTGCGGCTTCGAAGCGTTCGAAGATGCGCGCATGAAGTTCGATGTGCGCTACTACCTGGTGGCGATTTTATTCATCTTGTTTGATCTGGAAACGGCATTCTTTTTCCCGTGGGGCGTAGCAATGCGCGACCTAGGCTGGGCCGGCTTCGTGACGATGCTGATTTTCATCGTCGAATTCGCTGTCGGATTTTGGTATATCTGGAAGAAAGGTGCCCTGGATTGGGAATGAGTCATGGCTATTGAAGGCGTATTGAACGAAGGGTTTGTCACCACCACGGCCGACAAGCTGATCAACTGGACCCGTACCGGCTCGATGTGGCCGATGACGTTCGGTCTGGCTTGCTGCGCGGTTGAAATGATGCACGCGGGCGCATCCCGTTATGACCTTGATCGCTTTGGCGTCGTGTTCCGGCCTTCGCCGCGTCAGTCCGACGTGATGATCGTTGCCGGCACCCTGTGCAACAAGATGGCTCCCGCGCTGCGTAAGGTCTATGACCAGATGGCCGAGCCGCGCTGGGTGATCTCGATGGGTTCCTGCGCCAACGGCGGCGGCTATTACCATTATTCCTATTCCGTGGTGCGCGGATGCGACCGGATCGTTCCGGTCGATATTTATGTGCCCGGTTGCCCGCCGACCGCCGAAGCGCTGCTGTACGGGATCATGCAATTGCAGAACAAGATCAAGCGTACCAACACGATTGCTCGCTAACGGGGTAGCTGCTCAACGATATGACGACGAAACTCGAAACCCTGGTGGCGGCCCTGAACAACGCGATGGGCGATCATGTTCAGGATATGACGATTGCACTGGGTGAAGTCACGATACTGGTCAAGGCTTCCAATTACGCGGCCGCCATGCGCGTGCTGCGCGACCATGCCGACTTGCGCTTTGAAGAACTGATCGACCTGTGCGGCGTGGATTATTCAACTTATGGCGACGGCATCTGGGAAGGTCCGCGCTTTGCGGTGGTGTCGCACCTGCTGTCCATGACGCACAACTGGCGCCTGCGGGTGCGGGTGTTTGCGCCGGACGATGATTTGCCGCTGGTCGCTTCACTGAACGATATATGGCCCGCCGCCAACTGGTATGAGCGCGAGGCATTCGATTTCTTTGGCATCCTGTTCGAGGGGCACAACGATTTACGCCGCATTCTCACCGACTACGGTTTCATCGGTCATCCGTTTCGCAAGGATTTTCCGGTCACCGGTTATGTCGAGATGCGCTACGACCCCGAGCAAAAACGCGTGATTTACCAACCCGTTACGATTGAGCCGCGCGAAAACGTGCCGCGCGTGATTCGTGAAGATAATTACGGGATCAAATAATGGCTGAGATTAAGAATTACACGCTCAACTTCGGACCGCAACATCCTGCCGCCCACGGCGTATTGCGCCTGGTGCTGGAGCTTGACGGTGAAGTGATCCAGCGCGCCGATCCGCATATCGGCCTGCTGCATCGTGCGACCGAAAAACTCGCCGAGCAAAAAACCTATCTGCAATCGCTGCCGTACATGGACCGTCTCGACTATGTGTCGATGATGTGCAATGAGCATGCGTATGTGATGGCGATCGAGAAAATGCTCGGCGTCGAGGTGCCGCTGCGGGCGCAATATATTCGCGTCATGTTCGATGAAATCACGCGCCTGCTGAACCACCTGTTGTGGCTCGGTGCGCACGCGCTCGACGTCGGGGCGATGGGCGTATTCCTGTATGCATTCCGCGAGCGCGAAGATTTGATGGATTGTTATGAAGCCGTGTCCGGTGCGCGCATGCATGCTGCGTATTACCGGCCGGGTGGCGTCTACCGTGATTTGCCGGAGGCGATGCCGCAGCATAATGCATCGATCCTGCGTAACGCCAAGGCCATCAAGCAGCTCAACGAGAACCGGCAGGGTACGCTGCTCGACTTCATTGAAGACTTTACCAACCGTTTCCCGACCTATGTCGATGAATATGAAACGCTGTTGACCGATAACAGGATCTGGAAGCAGCGCCTGGTTGGTATCGGCGTGGTATCGCCGGAGCGGGCGAGGGCGATGGGATTCACAGGGCCAATGCTGCGCGGTTCCGGCATCGAATGGGATTTGCGCCGCAAGCAACCGTATGAAGTTTATGACTTGCTCGATTTTGATATTCCGATCGGAAAAAACGGCGATTGCTATGACCGCTACCTGGTGCGCGTCGAGGAAATGCGTCAATCCAATCGCATCATCAGGCAATGCGTCGAATGGCTGCGCAACAATCCCGGTCCGGTGATGATCGACAACCATAAGATTGCGCCGCCGCCGCGGGTCGACATGAAATCCAACATGGAAGAGCTGATTCACCATTTCAAGCTGTTCACTGAAGGTTTCCATGTGCCGCCGGGCGAAGCGTATGCGGCGGTGGAGCATCCGAAGGGCGAGTTCGGCATCTACCTGATTTCGGATGGCGCCAACAAGCCTTACCGCCTGAAGATTCGCGCGCCGGGCTTCCCGCATCTGCAGGGATTGAATGAAATGGCAAAAGGTCACATGATCGCCGATGCCGTCACCATCATCGGCACGCAGGACATCGTGTTTGGCGAAATTGACCGCTGAAGCGGATCAGTAACAGAGGCATAGATAATGCTGTTATCAGAGCAATCGTATAAAAGAATCGACCGCGAAGTCGCGAAGTTTCCACCGGATCAAAAGCAATCCGCGGTGATGGCTGCGCTCGCCATCGCGCAGGATGAAAAGGGCTGGCTGGCGCCGGAAGTGATGCAGGATGTCGCCAACTATCTCGGCATGCCGGCGATCGCGGTGCAGGAAGTCGCCACGTTTTACGCGATGTATAACACCAGCCCTGTCGGCAAGCACAAGATCACGATTTGCACCAACCTGCCATGCGCCCTGTCGGGCGGTGAAAAGGCGGCGCATCACCTGAAGGAAAGACTGGGCGTCGATTACCGTGAAACCACGCAGGACGGCGTATTCACGCTGCTGGAAGGCGAGTGCATGGGCGCTTGCGGCGACGCGCCGGTAATGCTGGTGGATAACAAGCGCATGTGCAGCTGGATGTCCAATGACAAGATCGATGCGCTGCTGGAGGAACTGAAGAAATGACCAGTCTGCATAATCGTCATATCAATCCGCTGATTCTGGAAGGCCTCGACGGCCGTAACTGGCACCTGGCAGATTACGTCGCGCGCGGCGGCTATGAATCGCTCAAGCGTATTCTGAACGACAAGATCACGCCGGAGCAGGTGATCGCGGAACTCAAGGCATCGTCCTTGCGCGGCCGCGGCGGCGCCGGATTTCCGACCGGCCTGAAATGGAGTTTCATGCCGCGCCAGTTCCCGGGCCAGAAATACCTGGTCTGCAATTCGGACGAGGGCGAACCGGGTACGTTCAAGGATCGCGATATCATCCGCTATAATCCGCATGCACTGATCGAAGGCATGGCCATCGGCGCCTACGCAATGGGCATCACGGTCGGGTATAATTATATTCACGGCGAAATCTGGGCCGAGTACGCGCGCTTCGAGGAAGCGCTGGAAGAAGCGCGTGCCGCCGGTTTCCTCGGCGACCGCATCATGGGCAGCGAATTCAATTTTCAGCTGCATGCGTTCCATGGTTACGGCGCTTACATCTGCGGCGAAGAAACCGCGCTGATGGAGTCCCTCGAAGGCAAGAAGGGCCAGCCCCGCTTGAAGCCGCCGTTCCCCGCTGGCATGGGTGTTTATGGCAACCCGACCACCGTCAACAACGTGGA
>JAQGMO010000023.1 GCA_028292315.1 Herminiimonas sp.
GCGCCTTGCCTGGAACCTGGGCCGCTTCAGGCAGGTCCTGCAGCCGGAAGAACACACCCTTGCTGGTACCGCCGCGCATGTAGGTGGCGGGGATTCTGATTTGAGCTGCGTGCGCCATCGAGTTTGCCATATCAGGCCGCCTTTGCTGATGAGGATTCGAGGAAGTCCTGGGCGAAGCGCTGCAGCACGCCGCCCGCTTCGTAGATCGACACTTCTTCGGCGGTGTCGAGGCGACAAGTGACGGTCACCTCCTCGCGGTCGCCGTTGCTGCGGTTGATCACCAGGGTCAGGTCGGCGCGCGGCATGCGTTCGCCGATCACGTCGAAGGTCTCGGTGCCGTCGATGCCCAGCGTGATGCGGTTGACTCCCAGCTTGAACTCGAGCGGCAGCACGCCCATGCCGACCAGGTTGGTGCGGTGGATGCGCTCGAAACCCTCGGCCGCAATCACTTCGACGCCAGCCAGGCGCACCCCCTTGGCAGCCCAGTCGCGTGAAGAGCCCTGCCCATAGTCGGCGCCGGCGATGATGATCAGCGGCTGCTTGCGCTCCATGTAGGTCTCGATCGCTTCCCACATGCGCATCACATGCCCTTCGGGCTCGACGCGGGCCAGCGATCCGGCCTGCACCAGGCCGTCTGCCCTGAGCACCATCTCATTTCGCAGCGTCGGGTTGGCGAAGGTGGCGCGCTGCGCAGTGAGGTGGTCGCCGCGGTGGGTGGCGTACGAATTGAAGTCTTCCTCCGGCACGCCCATTTTGGCAAGGTATTCACCGGCGGCCGAGTCAAGCATGATCGCGTTCGACGGCGATAGGTGGTCGGTGGTGATGTTGTCCGGCAGCACGGCCAGCGGACGCAACCCCGTCAGGCTGCGCTCGCCGGCCAGCGCGCCTTCCCAGTACGGCGGACGGCGGATGTAGGTGGACTGCGGACGCCATTCATACAGCGGGCTAACCTTTTGGCCGGCATCCGCCTGGATCGCGAACATCGGCTCGTAGATCTTGCGGAATTGCTCCGGCTTGACGCTGGACTTGACGATAGCGTCGATCTCTTCATCCGACGGCCAGATATCCTTCAGGCGGATTTCGCGGCCGTCGACCACGGTCAGCACATCCTTTTCAATGTCGAAGCGAATGGTGCCGGCAATCGCATAAGCGACCACCAGCGGCGGCGATGCCAGGAACGCTTGCCTGGCATACGGGTGGATGCGTCCGTCGAAGTTGCGGTTGCCGGACAACACTGCGGTCGCATACAGGTCGCGCTCGATGATTTCCTGCTGGATCTTCGGGTCGAGCGCGCCGGACATGCCGTTGCACGAGGTGCAGGCATAGCCTACCACGCCGAAGCCGAGCTTTTCCAGCTCGCCCATCAGGCCGGCTTCTTCAAGATAGAGGGTGACCGCCTTCGAGCCGGGAGCCAGCGAGGATTTCACCCACGGCTTGCGTACCAGGCCCAGCTTGTTGGCATTGCGGGCCAACAAGGCTGCCGCGATCACATTGCGCGGGTTGCTGGTGTTGGTGCAGCTGGTAATCGCCGCGATGATCACGGCGCCGTCCGGCATCTGGCCGGGGATTTCTTCCCACTTGCCGGCGATGCCCTTGGCAGCGAGGTCGGCAGTCGCCACGCGCGCATGCGGGTTGGATGGGCCCGCCATGTTGCGCACGACGGAAGACAGGTCGAAACCGAGCACCCTTTCGTATTCGGCATCCTTCAGGGTGTCCGACCATAAGCCTGCTTCCCTGGCGTAGGTCTCCACCAGCTTGACCTGCTCGTCGGAGCGGCCGGTCAACTTCAGGTAATCGATGGTCTGCTGGTCGATGGAAAACATCGCTGCCGTCGCGCCGTACTCGGGTGCCATATTGGAGATGGTCGCGCGGTCGCCGAGTGTCAATGCAGACGCCCCTTCACCGTAAAACTCGAGATATGCGCCGACCACCTTGGACTTGCGCAGGAACTCGGTCAAGGCCAGCACGATGTCGGTGGCGGTGATGCCCGGCTGCGGGCGGCCGGAGAGCTCCACGCCGATGATGTCCGGCAGGCGCATCCAGGAAGCGCGGCCCAGCATGACGTTTTCGGCTTCAAGACCGCCGACCCCGATAGCGATCACGCCCAGCGCATCAACATGAGGGGTATGACTATCGGTCCCGACCAGCGTATCCGGAAAGGCCACGCCATCCTGGGCGTGGATCACCGGCGACATGCGCTCCAGGTTGATCTGGTGCATGATGCCGTTGCCCGGCGGGATCACGTCGACATTCTTGAACGCGAGCTTGGTCCAGTTGATGAAATGGAAGCGGTCTTCATTGCGGCGATCCTCGATGGCGCGGTTCTTGGCAAAGGCGTCCGGATCAAAGCCGCCGCATTCGACAGCCAGCGAATGGTCGACGATCAGCTGTACCGGCACCACCGGATTGACCTTGGCCGGATCGCCGCCCTGCGCGGCGATGGCGTCGCGCAGGCCGGCCAGGTCGACCAGCGCGGTCTGGCCGAGGATGTCGTGGCACACCACGCGGGCCGGGAACCAGGGGAAGTCCCGCTCGCGCTTGCGCCCGATGATTTGCATCAGGCTTTCGGTGAGGATTACCGGGTCGCAGCGGCGCACCAGATTCTCGGCATGCACGCGAGAGGTGTACGGCAGCTTGTCCCAGGCGCCCGGCTCGATCACGTTTACCGCGGCGCGCGCGTCGAAGTAATCCAGTTGGGTGCCCGGCAGGGGTTTGCGGTATGCGGTGTTCATGGCTATCCAGAAAAAAGGCAATGCTCAGAGTCGAACCTGTCATGCGCATGACAGGTAAGGAGCTTGCGCGGCAGAAGGACAGCGGCTGCCACGCAAGCTCCCGGGCTTTACTTTTACTTACGATCCTTGATCGGCACAAACTTCAGGTCTTCCGGACCGACATAATTGGCGCTCGGGCGGATGATCTTGTTGTCGATACGTTGCTCGATGATATGCGCGGCCCAGCCGGAAGTGCGTGAAATCACGAACAGCGGCGTGAACATCGCGGTCGGCACGCCCAGCATGTGATAGGACACTGCCGAGAACCAGTCAAGGTTCGGGAACATTTTCTTGGCATCCCACATGACTGTTTCAAGCCGCTCCGCAATATCGAACATTTTCATCGAGCCGGCGTCCTTCGACAAGGTCCGCGCCACTTCCTTGATCACCTTGTTGCGCGGATCCGAAATGGTATACACCGGATGGCCGAAGCCGATCACGACTTCCTTGTTATCGACCCGCTTGCGGATATCCGCTTCGGCTTCGTCGGCATTTTCATAACGTTGCTGAATTTCAAGCGCGACTTCGTTGGCGCCGCCGTGCTTGGGTCCGCGCAGTGCGCCGATGGCGCCGGTAATCGCTGAAAACATATCGGAACCAGTGCCGGCAATTACGCGCCCGGTAAATGTCGATGCGTTGAATTCATGCTCGGCATACAGGATCAGCGACGTGTGCATCGCGCGTTCCCACAGCGCGGACGGTTTTTCGCCATGCAGCAGGTGCAGGAAATGCGCGCCGATTGAATCGTCATCGGTTTCCACTTCGATCCGCTTGCCGTTATTGCTGTAGTGATACCAATACAGCAGCATCGAGCCAAGCGACGCCATCAGGCGGTCGGCGATATCGCGCGCGCCGACCGCATTATGGTCATCCTTTTCCGGCAGCACACAGCCAAGCGCCGACACGCCCGACCGCATGACGTCCATCGGATGAGAGGCGGCCGGCAGGCATTCGAGCACCGCCTTGACATTGGCCGGCAAGCCGCGCAACGCTTTCAATTTGGCCTTGTACGCTTTCAGTTCGGACACCGTCGGCAGTTTGCCGTGCACCAGCAGATGGGCGATTTCCTCGAACTCGCAGGTATCGGCCACATCGAGAATGTCGTAGCCGCGATAGTGCAGATCGTTGCCGGTTTTTCCTACCGTGCACAGGGCAGTGTTGCCAGCCGTGACGCCCGACAGGGCAACCGATTTTTTCGGCTTGAAGCCGGACGCTTTTTCTTCATTCATGGAGCTCTCCTGTTTAATTATTTTGCTTTTTGCTGCGCAAACAGCGCATCAAGCTTTTGTTCGAATTCGTGATAATTGATGCGGTCATATAACTCCATGCGCGTCTGCATGGTATCGATGACATTCTTTTGCGTGCCGTCGCGGCGCAATGCGGTATACACGTTTTCGGCAGCCTTGTTCATCGCGCGGAACGCCGACAGCGGATACAGCACCAGGCCGACGTCGGCGCTTCTCAATTCATCGACGGTGTACAGCGGCGTGGAACCGAATTCAGTGATGTTGGCCAGGATCGGCACTTTTACGGCGGCGGCAAACCGGCGGTACATGTCCAGCTCGGTGATCGCTTCCGGGAAAATCATGTCGGCGCCCGCTTCGACGCAGGCCATGGCGCGTTCCAGCGCCGCGTCCAGGCCCTCGACGGCGAGCGCGTCGGTGCGCGCCATGATCACGAAATTTTCATCGGTGCGAGCGTCGACGGCCGCCTTGATGCGATCGACCATTTCCTGCTGGCTGACGATTTCCTTGTTGGGCCGATGGCCGCAGCGCTTGGCGCCGACCTGATCCTCGATATGCATGCCGGCGGCGCCGAACTTGATCATGGATTTGACGGTGCGCGCGACATTGAAGGCCGACGAGCCGAAGCCGGTATCGGCATCGACCAGCAACGGCAGATCGCACACGTCGGTGATGCGGCGGACGTCGGTCAACACATCGTCCAGATTGGAAATGCCCAGATCCGGCAGGCCGAGCGAGCCGGCGGCAACTCCGCCGCCGGACAGGTAGATCGCCTTGAAACCGGCGCGCTTGGCCAGCAATGCATGATTGGCATTGATGGCCCCGACGACCTGCAACGGCGTTTCTTCCTTCATGGCCTGTCGGAACGCGGCACCTGCGGATAGATGACTCATATTTACTCCTGCTCCTGGTGAATAAGCTGCG
>JAQGMO010000028.1 GCA_028292315.1 Herminiimonas sp.
CAGCAAACGCCATACGGAGCGCCAGTCCGTAGGATGGCCCGTCATGCTTATTGCACGAGGCAATCCCGCTGGAATTGCCGGGGCCGGCGCTTGCCTGCCTGCGATATCAGTCAACCTTCGCCCCGGAAGCCTTCACCACTTTGGCCCATTTCGCCGTCTCGGCCTGGATATGCGCGGCAAATTGCTCAGGGGTGTTGCCAACCGGGTCAGCGCCCTGGCTGATCATCTTTTCTTTCACGGCCGGGCTCGACAGCGATTTCGAAATCTCTTGCTGGAGTTTATTGACGATCTCTTTCGGGGTGCCGGCCGGCGCCAGGATACCGAACCATGAACTCGCTTCGAAATTCGCCAGTTCACCGCCCGCCGAGGACAGCGGCGGAATACCGGGCAATGCCGGCGATGGCTTGTTGCTGGTCAGCGCGATCGCGGTCAACCGGCCATTTTTAATGAATGGCAATGCAGACGGCAGGTTATCGAACATCAAATCGGATTGCCCGCCGACCAGGTCGGTCAGCGCCGGACCGGAACCGCGATACGGAACGTGAACCATGAACGTCCTGGTCGTCGCCTTGAACAGTTCGCCGGACAGGTGGATCGAGGTGCCATTCCCGCTCGATGCCATGTTCAGCTTGCCCGGGTTGGCCTTCACATGGGCGACAAAGCTTTTGATGTCGGTGATCTTGTTTTTCGCGGCGAAGTCGGCATTCAGCACCAGCACGTTGGGCACTGCCGCGACCAGGGTTACCGGCGCAAAATCCTTGATCGGGTCAAACGGCATCTTGGGATACAGCGACTGGTTGATGCCATGGGTCCCGACCGTACCCATCAGCAGCGTATAGCCGTCAGGGGCGGCTTTCGCGACGATATCCGCGCCGACGTTGCCACCGGCGCCGGGACGGTTGTCGATGACCACCGGCTGCGCCAGCGATTTACCGAGTTCGGCGCCCACTGCGCGCGCCAGCAGATCGGTCGTGCCGCCTGCAGCGAAGGGCACGACCAGCCGGATCGGCTTGGCTGGATAGGACTGGGCCTGGCTTGCTGAACTGGCCAGGGCAAGGACCGCGGTACCGACGGCAGCTAAAATGCTTTTCAATTTCATGGTCTCTCTTCCTTTTTCATAATTGATCCAACATTCCCGTCCGGACTGACTTTCCCATAGCAGGCAGACCGGCTTGAATGCGTGCATCCGCCTGATCTTCGCAGCGGCCGCGTCGATCCGGATAAACTTTTTCATTGCATAATGGCGCATCCCGGCTAAAAAAAGCAACACCCTTCGATGGATCAGGCGCAAATCGCCTTGGACTTTCAGGAACAATCCGGCTATTCGCTCAATTAAAACGACTAAAACTGAATCGGCGTTTTCACCATGACCAAATTTATTTTAGCCCTGGACCAGGGTACTACCAGTTCACGCGCGATTTTATTCGACCGTTCCGGACGCATTTGCGGCAGTGCGCAACGGGAATTCCGGCAATTGTTTCCCCAGCCCGGATGGGTCGAACATGACGCCAATGAGATCTGGCAAACCCAGCTTGCGGTTGCACGGCAGGTATTGAAGGAGAACGCGGCGCAGGCTTCCGATATCGCCGGGATCGGCATCGCGAACCAGCGCGAGACGACGGTCCTGTGGGATAGGCGCAGCGGCGAGCCGGTCGGCAACGCGATCGTATGGCAGGACCGGCGTACGGCCGGCATCTGCGATGGCTTGCGTGAAGACGGCAAGGCGCCCTTGTTTCAGGAAAAAACCGGGCTGGTGCTCGATGCCTATTTTTCGGGCACCAAAGTGCAATGGCTGCTGGATAATATTCCCGGCGCGCGGCATAAGGCCGAGCGCGGCGAACTGGCATTTGGTACGATCGATAGCTGGCTGATCCATAAGCTTTGCGGGGCGCATGTCACCGACACCAGTAACGCGTCGCGCACGCTGCTGTTCAATATCCACACGATGCAATGGGATGCAGAGCTGCTGGCCTTGCTCACGGTTCCATCGTCGTTATTGCCGGAAGTGGTAGCGGGCAGCGGGATTGTCGGAAAGACCTTCCCCGAGCTTTTCGGCGGGCCGATTGCGATCGCCGGTATTGCGGGCGATCAGCAGGCCGCGACATTTGGCCAGGCCTGCACCGAACCGGGCATGGTGAAGAACACCTATGGCACCGGGTGTTTCATGTTGATGAACACCGGGCGCAAACCAATCACGTCAAAAAATAACCTGATCACGACTGTCGGCTGGACGTTCGGCGAGCGCATGCCGGGCGAATCCGATTATATGCTGGAAGGCAGCGTGTTCATGGCGGGCGCCGTGGTGCAATGGCTGCGCGACGGCCTCGGCATCATCCGGGATTCATCGGAAATTGAAGCGCTTGCCGCGAGTGTGCCCGACACCGACGGCGTCGTGTTCGTGCCGTCGTTCGCCGGCCTCGGGGCGCCGTACTGGGATGCCTATGCGCGCGGCACCATCGTCGGCATGACGCGAGGCACCACCAAAGCGCATATCGCCCGCGCGGCGCTGGCCAGCATTGCATACCAGACTGCGGACATACTCGATGCAATGCAAAAGGATGCCGGAATCGTGCTGCAGGAATTACGGGTCGATGGCGGCGCGGCGCGCAACGATTTATTGATGCAGTTCCAGGCCGACATTCTCAATGTGCCGGTTGTGCGGCCTGTGATTACTGAAACCACGGCGCTCGGCGCGGCCTACCTGGCCGGGCTGGCGGTCGGCTTCTGGGCATCGAAAAAGGAGCTGGCGGAGCAGTGGCAGATGGAGCGCCGGTTTACGCCCGCCATGACGGTGGACGAACGCGCGGAACGGCTGGCCCTGTGGCGGCGCGCGGTGCAGCGCGCGCAGGCATGGGCGGAATGATCCGGCGAATCGGGCGAAACATGGATCAGCCAAGTGCGGATAGGCGCAAAAAACAAGGGAGGCGGAGACGGCGCCACATCGTTGCATACTATTTCACAGGTTTGTCGAACTGGGTAGAACGAGCGGTTACTAAGCATGTCGGAATTTCAACAAAGGAAAATTCACATGCGAATCTTGCAATCACTTCAGAAGCGTCGTACTGAAAATCCACAGGAAAATGTTGCCGCTGTCGAGACTTCCGCCATGCAGGTCGTGATGTCCATGCCGGAACTCACTACTCGAATAGCTTCAACCAGTTCCTCAATAAATCTGTTTCTCACTAACCGTTATCTCTACACAACATCTGAGCCAGCCCGTGCGGAATATTTGCAGTTGCGTGTAAGAGCGTGGGAACACAGGTCCAAGTCGATGCCACTGCGGACAGGCGATGAGGCGCTCTTCCCGTTGATAGAAGGTACAAGGCTGCTTAGAAAGGCAATGCCGAAAGAGATGCTGGAACAGTGGCTGTTCAACTGGGCCCGGCGCGCGCCATATGAACCCGGCACTGACCACGCGATCACCGCCTTTAAATCTTTGGTGGAAATGAGCCGGTCTTTTGCGCCCGAGAGGAAAACCGCGTTCTTGATCGAACTCACTCCTGCTATCAATAAATTGCAACATCTTAAAACGAAAGCATTCGGGTGGGGCGTTGCCTGGGCCGTCATGTTTGATGAAATCAAGACGCTTCCAGTCGATGACATGGCAAGTGTTTTAACGGGACTTGTAGAGCAGATAAGGCAATCCAGTGACAATTTCATTGAGCCCAGGGATGAACGAAAGCATATCAAATTAAACCGGTTCGAACGCGTACTCAAATTCACTAAACGTTGCGACATGAGCGAACAGGATAAGGTGCTCGTCTACGCCTCTTTGGGGAAGTGCATTCGATCGCTGTCGGGGCTGAAGGACCAACTTCGAGGTTTCAGGACCTGGTTTAAGGAAATCCAGCGCTTGCCGCCGCAGTACATGCCGGAAATGGAGCAATCGATCCGAGACGCGATAGCGGTGCAGATAGCAAGAGAGGAGGAGGACCGAGGATTTCACGAAGGATGGCACAGAAACCTGGATATCTTCAGTAAGGTGGTTACCGAGGCCTTTCAAAAGAAACGCGATGCTCGCAAGAATAGGGAATGAAGCAGGAACTACTGCCAAAAAATTTCTGTTTAAACTAGCCGCTGAAATTAATTTCCAATTAAGGAACGTTCTCTTCCGCAATGTTACACACGTAATAATGGTGCCAAACATGTTTATTTTGGCCATGGAACGCCGATTTCCATACAACTAAGTATGCATGAATCATTTTTTGGCGATTTTCCCAAGGCACCTGGCGCGGCGGATCCCATTGTGTGGAGGTCTGCCCAACATTAATGCCAATGTCGGGAGAGGATAGTATGGACCGTCTGCCTAGCGTAAAAAGTATTGACATCCGGAATGTGCAAACCAGCGATGAAACGTCGAACTCTTTGAATTTGGAAGAAAAAAAAGAAACTATAAATAAGGAAGCGACGGTCACGACACAAAGCAGTGACAGTGCGAAGCGTGCACGACTCGACCGCGACTCGCGACATAAGAACAATGGTAGCGCTCCGGTGCTCACATCCAGGCGACCAAAGGCTTCGGAAAAAACGGATTCGGTCGATACTAAGCGGCCTAAGACCAACGCCAGCGCTCCTGCGATTATGCCCAAGCGAAGGGCCAAGGAGAAAGCTGACCGGGAAATCAAAGGGCAAACACTGCGCGGTTCCTCAACAAGGGTGCGATATGGCAGTGGTCAAATGAAGGTATTCGAGAGCCGCCGTACCAACGTCTGGCGAGAATTACACGTTAGCAAACCTGGCGCTTCCGAAAGGTCACTGGTCGGTTTGGCGCTAATTGCTGAACCTGGCATTGACTGCGTTTCGGATTTACTTAACAAGAAAACCTTAAACGATATCTGGAAGCATCTGCGCAATGATAGTCATGGCGTGGAAGAACTCGGACAGATGGCAAGCTCCTTGGGCCAGACACTTGCCGATAAAATAAATAGCGTCGCCAAAAATGGATCACAGGAAAACAAAGATTTTCAATATGCCGTGTCAATTTCATCCGGTGATCTTTTCAAAGAGCAAGTTGAGACGAATTTACTGCTGATCGGCTCGAATAAACGTAGCGAGCAGTTGCTCGACAATATGAAATCCTTCGTGAACTTGATATTTGCGAGCTTCAAAGAGGGAGCGGCAAACGACTTATTAACTAACGGTCTGGAGGTAGAAATTTTTTACGATCCAGCGGATATTGCGGGAGAAATTTACATCCCGAAAATCAAGGATATTGCACCTGGCGCGAATGGTGCGATTTCGATATATGCATGCGGCGAAAAACGGATCGTTCTCAAGCAGATCAGGATTCCCGTCGCCCAAACTAATTCCGTGTGTGTCTGTTCCAGCGAATTAGCAGCGGAATCAAGGATGCATTTTCAGGCGGCGGGAGGTGGTCACAAAAATGTCCTTGGCTGCATAGGTTTAACCCGTATGTCAAACGAAATGCTCGCGCTTGGCCTCGAATATGCCCCCTATGGAAGCGTAGAGGCTTTTATAACAAAACTCCGGGCACTGGCAAATCAAGGAAAAATCAATGCGTTGGATAAGCATATAGCCAAAGTAACGATTTTGCACGACATGCTGGAAGGTTTATGTCACGTGCAAAAAGAACGGGGCATCTTACACCTTGATATCAAGCCGCCCAACTTTTATATTGGTCAAACCGGGGTGATCAAGCTTGCCGACTTTGGCACTTCCAAAGCCGGCGAAGAAGCGAACCTTAATACTTGGGTGGTCGAGAATCCGGCCTGGACGGCGCCTGAGTTTGACATGGGTGCGGGCGATATAAATGAGGCTAAGGCCAGCTTAAAGAGCGCGGCAGAAAAGCGCAAAACGGCGCTCCGGACCGCGGGTGACGGAAAATCGGATGAGGTGAAAAAGGAAATTAAGAAACTGAATAAAGAGACAGATAAAAGTCTCGCTGCCCTCAGTTATAAAGTCACCCAGCATTGCGATACCTGGTCGCTGGGAGTAAGCGCATTTGAATTGTTTTTTGGATTCCATCCTTTCATGGGAGACGGCCACCCTGCCACCAGGAAGACGATAAAGGAGTTTTGCGCAATAGACAGTGCTAATGCTCGGAAAAAATATTTTTCTGACTTGATCGAGAGCAAGAAAGATTCTTTCTTGTCAGGAGATGATCTAAACGACGATGCCATAGACTTGATCGTTCAAATGCTCGCCCCCGCGCCGGAGGACCGCCTCGACCTGGCTGCGGCGCGGGACCACAAAATATTCAACGTAAAATGGTTGAATACGGCCACAGCTTATGACGTCATCATGAAGATTGCAGATAGCCAGTAATCGTCTAACTCACGATATTGCTTATCAGAGAGAGTCTTATGCGGTCGAGAAGTGGGAAGCGATTCGCTCCGGATTGATCGCAGTCGGATCGAATCGGCCACAGCACCACGCTCACGCCACTCGACTGTGCAACCGGACAACTAGATGAGGCACTCGATGAAATCAATGGACGAGCCTTGCAAAGCGTGTGCGCAAAGCAAAAACCCCCGCATGGTTCCATGCGGGGGTTTTCTAATAAAAGCCTGACGATGACCTACTTTCACACTGGTTGCAGCACTATCATCGGCGCAAAGTCGTTTCACGGTCCTGTTCGGGATGGGAAGGGGTGGTACCAACTCGCTATGGTCATCAGGCATGACTTGTATGATCGGTCGCGGCCCCGTTATTACCGAGGCGCGCGCCCAATCCAATCCGGAAGAAGTAGTTCAGGTAGTACTTTATGGGCAATGCTGACTCAATCAGGCATTACAACACGTTACTCATCATCTCATAACCACCAAGGTTATAGGGACAAGCCGCACGGGCAATTAGTACTGGTTAGCTTAATGCATTACTGCACTTCCACACCCAGCCTATCAACGTCCTGGTCTCGAACGACCCTTCAGGGGAATCTAGTT
>JAQGMO010000039.1 GCA_028292315.1 Herminiimonas sp.
GCAGGCACGCATTCGAATGAAGCTCGGCTTTCCGGTGCTGCTGTTTGTCGTGCTCGCGTTGTGGTATTGGGGTTCCGTGTCCACCCGCATCGGACAGCGCGAGATCGCCTTTTTTTCCGTGCTTTACAGTCTCTACAATTTCGCCGCATATTTCTTTTCAATGCGCATGCGGCCGTTCTCGCAACGCCAGCTAGTACTGGCAACCGCCATTCTCGATCCCCTGCTATTGTCTTGCGCACTTTGCCTGCTGGACGAGGCGGGCGCACTTTTAATCTGCTTCTACCTGTTTACAATATTGGGATTCGGTTTTCGGATAGGGCCGAAGCCGATGTGGCTTTGCCAGGCCACGTCGCTGCTGGGATTTATCTGCGTAACCGCCATTGCGCCTCTATGGTGGAATCACCCGGTGATGACCATTTCAAATTTCATCCTGCTGTTGGTGGTTCCGATGTACGCCACGGTCCTGATCAAGAAACTCAGGGATGCGCTGGCAAGCGCCGAACATGAAAGCCAGGCGAAGAGCCAGTTGCTGGCCAATGTCAGCCACGAATTGCGAACGCCGCTGACCGGCATCCTGTCGTCGGCCCAACTGATGAAGGAGGAAGCGCGCGACATGGCGGTTACCAGGCGGTCCGATACAATTTTACGACTCGCCAAGGACCTGATGTCGGAAATTGATAACCTGCTCGACTCGGAAAAATATGCAGCCAACGCACTCAAGATCGACTCGGTCGGTTTTCATTTGCGCGATGTCGTGGAGCATCTCCGGATCACATTGTCGCCGACTGCGGTCGCGAAAGGCATCGCGCTTTCCATTTATATGGATGAGCGGATCAGGCAAGCGGTCGAGGGGGATGCGCATTACCTGACCCGGGTCCTGATGAATATTGGCGGCAACGCGGTAAAGTTTACCGAGCAGGGTAAGGTCGATATCAGCCTTATCATGCTCAGTGATGATCGGGAGGCCTACACGCTACGGTTCAGTTGCCAGGACACCGGCATCGGCATCCCGGTTCAGATGCATCAAAAAATCTTCGACCGCTTTTTTCAGGTGTCGGGCGGCACGACGCGCAAGTATGGCGGCACCGGCCTCGGCATGAGTATTGCCAGCGAGATCGTCTCCCTGATGGGCGGCAAGCTCCGGCTGGAAAGCGAGCCGGGCAAAGGCAGCCTGTTTTCATTCGATGTAAGGCTGCCGAAAGTAAGAGACCACAGCGCCGAATCCGCACCGGCAAAGGATATCCCGCGCGTCCACGGCAAAAACATCCTGGTTGCGGACGACAACAACACCATCCTCCTGCTGATCAAGGAATTGCTTGAACGCGATCAGCATGTCGTCACCACCGCAAGGTCCGGCAAGGCGGCCGTCGACCTGTTGAGCACCATGTCGTTCGATCTCGTGATCCTTGATTACAACATGGGCGATATCGATGGCGCGACGGTTCTACAACTCTATCGCTTTGGCAAAGTCAAACCGGCGCCGACTTATATTCTGACCGCCGACACCACCGTTGCAACTGCCGAAAAGCTCAAGGAATGCGGTGCCGAAGGTATTTTGCATAAACCGATATCCAGTGAGGTCATGCGGGCGGCGATTGCCAATGTCTTTCCGGCCTCGGCCGCGGTTCCGCGCCCCGCATCGCACGATATAAGGCATCGTACGGCGTCGCGTTCGCGCGATTACATCGATGGTCAGGCGATCGAGGATTTGAAGGAAATCAACGCCGAGGCAAGCTTCCTGTCCCAGGTATTATCGACTGCTGTTTCCGATATCGAATACTCGTGCCGCCTTCTGCTGATCGCGATCGATCACGGCGAACTGAAAGACGTCCGCGAGCATGCCCATGCGCTGAAGGGTGTCTGTCTCAGCGTCGGCGCGATGCGCTTGGCGGACCTGGCAAGCAAACTGATGGCGATGAGCCCCGAAGTACTCAGGCGGGACAAGGCGCAATCGAAAAAAGAGTTTGCGGCGATTTCCGCCGGCAGTGTCGCCGCGTTGCGAAGTATCCTCCTGTCGGCGCCGGCTTGAGCGCGCCGCGCCCGGCTGGATCTGTTCCTGGATAGGGTGGTAAGGGCGACATGGCACTTGCATGCCCGTTGCCCTTGCATGACTCGCATGGGCTTTCCTGCAAACGTAGAAGGCGTGGTGCAAATTCTGTCTTGCGCCGGTGCCGCGCGTCAGGGACATTGAACAGGCAATGGGACACTCGATCTTGCCACGCCGTCCTGCATCAGGATCAGCATATCCATCACCCTCAGTTCTTCGGGACGCAGATTCATCGCAAGTTCCACCCATTCATTCACCACGGCCGACAGCACCTCGTAATCGAGTGGCGAGGCCCGGTTCCGGCTGCGCTGGACGGCCTGTCGCGCCGCCCGTCTTTTTGAATGATTGCAGATGAATTGTTCCGCTTCTTTTCTGCCTTCTCCCTCGCGGCAGACCACATCGACGATCCCGAGTTCCAGCAGTTCCAACGCGGTATAAATTTTACCGCTCGTCATCATACGCTCTGCCTGGTAAGCGCTGACGCGCCGCGTTAGCAGACTCATGGCGCCGGTGCACGGAAAGAGTCCGAACATGATTTCGGGGAATCCGAAAGTGCTTTGTTCTTCGGCAATCAGGTAGTCCGCGCTGAGCGCCGCTTCGAATCCGCCGCCGAGCGCCCTCCCCTCGACCAGGGCAATCGTGCTCATTTGCGCGTTTGAACAGGTGGCCCACTCAAACATGATATCGAGGCATAACATTGAATACTGGTACAGCCCTTGCCGGTTGCGATCGCCGATGCACCTGCGAAAATGTTTCAGGTCGCCGCCGGCGTTGAAATATTCGGGGTGGTCCGAGCGCATCACGGCGTAATGAACCGGGGATATCCTCCCGTCATGACGCCAGTGTGCGGATCCCGCCTTGACCGCCTGCACAAATTCATGAAGTTCATGCAGCAACGGCAGGGAGAAGTTATGCATCCCATTGGCGGGATCATGTTTGAGAGTGACCCACAGGGTGTCGGAGAGCGCCGCATCAAAGTCGACTCGGATCCGGGTATAAGCAGAATTTTCCAGCATTGGTAAAGCAAAGTCTAATGCGCCCATGATGAATACCCCTTAGATTGGAAGATTCGCACCGTTCAATTTGACGTCATCCGGCCATTTCGCGGTGCTTCGAAATGATCAACGCCACATTCGTTCCGCCGAATCCGCACGAGAACGACATGGCGCGCTCGATTGGATGGTCGAGTAAGGGCTTGTTGGGGATATGATTAAGCGCGCACCCCGGGTCGATCTCATCTAGGTGCGCCGTGGCCGGCACGAGCGACGCATTCATCGCCGTTACCGTAATCACCAGCTCTAGCGCGCTGGCCGCGCCAAGCAGGTGGCCATGAACCGACTTGGTCGAGCTGACCATGACCGATTCCGGCGAGGTGCCGAATACCGAGCGGATTGCATTGCACTCGGTGCTGTCGCCGGAAGTGGTCGCGGTGGCATGCGCATTCAGATAATCGATGTCGGATGGCGTCAGGCCGGCATCGGCGAGCGCGGCGCGAATCGCCGCCGCCTGCCCTTCAGCCCTGGGCGTGCCGATATGGTAGGCATCCGCTGCGACGCCGTATCCGCTCATGTAACCATAACACTTGGCGCCGCGCCTGCTGGCGCACTCTTCCGCTTCGAGTATCAGGAAGGCGGCGCCTTCGCCGACGACAACACCGCGGCGGCCCCGGGAAAACGGCTTGCAACTGCGGCTGACGTCATCCGGATCGGCCGGTGCGAGCGCGCGGGCGCCCTCGAATGCGCCAAACAGACTCGCCACCAGCGGCGCTTCCGCCCCACCGGCGATGACGACATCAAGATACCCGTCGCGGATTGCGCGGACCGCTTCGCCGATCGCCACGCCCGATGCGCTGCACGCGCTGCCATGCGTGATCACCGGGCCGGTCACCTGGTGGCGGATCGATATCTGGGCTGCGCCGCCGTTTCGCATGATCGCCATTCCGGCGAATGGTCGCATCGCCTGCGCCCCTTTGCTCAGGATGCGTTGGTAGCCAAGTTGCTCCGTCTCGAGCCCGCCATTGACATTGCCGTAGTAAATGCCGGCGCGTGGACCGTAGTCCGTGAAGTCGTCCAACCCGGCGTCCGTAATCGCCTGCCGGGCCGCGAGGATAGCCAGGTGCTGGCAACGATCGAGACTGGCCAGTTCCAGTCTCGTGAAGCAAGAGCTGAAGGATACCGGAATCACGCCGGCCGGAAACGATTTAAGTAATGGCGCTGCGTCGACCAGGCCGATGCCGGAGCGGGCGATTGACAGCGATGAAGCCAGTTCCGGTATGGTAAGACCGATCGGCGATAACACACCTAGCCCGCTGATAACGACGGCACGATTCTTTTTCATTTTTCCCCTTTGCATCTGACCTGCCCTGGAACCCATACCGGTTCCCGGACCAGCTGGCTTTCTCGTTTGAACCTATTGAGTCCTTACCCCATACAATATTCACAAACAGACTTTTTGGGCATCCCATAAATTATGAATAAAGTTTGATTTCACGCATGCGGCCTCAATATTAAGTGCTGCAAATGTCGTAGAGGCGCGACGAAAAATGCGCTATTTTCGTGCGCGGCCACTGAATGCATGCGCGGTGAACAACATGAATCGCGGTGCGCGACGCGTGTCGCGCTCTATGCGGATCAGGTTTTCGTATCGGTAGCTGTGCGATCATTGCCCGTCACGCGGCAGAAGTAACAGCTGCGTCACTATGAAGAGCTTGGCTTCGGCGACTGCCTTTACTGAAAAAAAAATTTAAATGTGCGTATAGCGAACCAGCGCACGGCGCGTAGGGCAGAAATGCCGCGGTAAATACCGAGCCGGGGAAGATGCTCGATAAGAGACGCTAACCGGACATTGCGAGAATAATGGCGGCAATAATTGCCCAAAGGCGAAGGTGCCGACCGACGAAATTATTTTGTTTTTTATTTATATATGTGGCGCCGATCTGACAGGATGTATGCCAGACAATTACAAAAAATGGAAACACGAAGAATGCTATGCCAATTTTCTGGCGTTCTGTGCATGCGCCGTGTTTGAGGATGTAATTGAATTTCCTGAACTGCTTAATCCGGTCATACCAGTTGCCGTCTTGCCAATCCGGCGAATCGGCCGTTCCACTGCATGAGTTCGGCATAATTTCCAGTTTCTACAATCCGGCCCGCATCGATAACGAAGATTTTGTCAGCTTTGATAATCGTCGAGAGCCGATGCGCAACGACTATCCGGGTCGCCTTCAGGCTTTCCAGGTTTTTCGCCACGATCGCCTGGGTCCGATTGTCCAACGCACTGGTGGCTTCATCAAAAAGAAGAATGGCTGGCTTCCTGACAATTGCCCGTGCAATCATCAAGCGCTGCTTTTGCCCTCCCGAAAACGTACCCGCGCCTTCGGCAAGCAGTGTGTACATTCCCATGGGCATGGCCTTGATATCGTCTTCGAGCCCGGCCATGCGCGCAGCGTCCCATGCATCATCCAAAGACAGCGCGGTGGCGCCAGTTATATTGGTCAGGATATTGCCGGGCATTAACTTGGCACTTTGTAAAACCACGCCGAACTGACGCCTGAGAGCGGCCGCATCAAGACTCGAAAGACTCCGGCCATCGTAATAAATGCCGCCCGATCCGGCCTTCTCGAATCCAAGCAGGAGGCGCAGCAGCGTAGACTTGCCGGAACCGGAAGCGCCGACCAGGGCAATGAATTGGCCAGGCTCGATCTTGATGGAGATGTCGTCGAGAATCAATGGACCGGCCGCGTGGTAGCGAAAGCTGAGCTGGTTGATTTCTATCGAGCCGGCCAATTTGCCGGGAGGCTTTTGCAGCGCTCCCACTTCGGGAAGCGTATCAAGGATCGGCCTGACGCGTTCATAAAGCGCAATCGCATTGAGCGACGCCGTTACTGCGGTAGTCATTGCAAGGGTCGCGCCCATGAACTGGGAAAATGCCGTGCCGAATGCGAGGAAGGCCCCCGGCGCCATGTCGTCGGATATGAAGGCCGCCGCCGCATATAGCGACAGAAAACAGACGACGATATAGCCCGCGTCGAATGCGGCGAGCGCGCCGGACAGGTTGCGAATGCGGAACGCGATGGCCTTTTGCTTCGAGTACGAAGCCGCCCACAACGTGAATGCGCGTTTTTCCGCGCCGGCGGCGCGCAGCTTCGCAATGCCATTCAGGATCTGGAGTACCCTTCCTGCGTTCTGGCCTTGCAGCTGCTGGCTTATTCGTTCAAGCCTGAGGCGCCAGTAGTTAAGCAGGGTCGTTAATATCAATGCAATTACCACCAGCGTTCCGGCCAGCAGCGCCATCCTGGCGTCGATAAAAAACAGGTAGGCGAAACTGAGCAGCCCGAACATCCAGCCGAATATTGCGTTCCCGGACGTGGTGGCCAGAAGTCGCAGAATGCTTTCCATGCCCGATACGCGCTGCGCCAGTTCGGCAGCGGCATAGCCACGGAAAAAGGGCGCCGGCAAATGCAGCAGGCGTTCAACGATTGCCGCATCGGTTGCGCCACCGATTTTCGTTTCGATGCGCAATATTGCCATGCTGCGGCTAAGTTCGAATGCAACAACGCCGATCGACGCGGCCAGCATCATGAGCACCAGCTGCAATAGCTGATTTCGGTCCGCGCCGGGGATCACCGAATCAACCAGTTGCCCGACGCAGTAAGGCGCCAGCAATCCCAACATCCCCCCTGCCAAGCCGAACCAGCCCAGGCGCCAGCAGTCGGCGGCGCTGGCTGGTAAGCCGAAACGCAACAATTCCAGGAACCCGATCGGACGGTCGGCAAAGGTGCGGTAAAACATGAAGGCCGTTTCGCCGAGGCTGGCGGCGCTCTCCTGATCGATTCGGACCCGTGTGCCTGCCGTCGGGTCGAGCAAGATGTATCCGCCGGGCGCCGGGAGCAAAGCAACCGGCGCCGCGCCATGCCTCCTGAACGCGAGCAAAGGTCCGGCGTCGTTGCGCCACCATGCGCGGCCAGCCAGTGCAACTTCGCGTTGCGCGGCGCGCGCTTGTGCACACAGCGCTGCAAGGCGGCGCATACTTTCAATGTCGGGATCGCCGGCTATCGCCGTGTGCCGATACGGATCGGCTCTCAGCCTGACACGAAACCCGGATGCGCTCAGGACCGCTTGCAAGGCATCTGTCAGGTGATCGCCGGTATCGGCGATGGTAATCCGATCGCCGGTGTTTGCCAGCACGCGTGCCATGCCGTGAAGCGCATTCCCGAACCCGCGCGCTTCACGATTTTTCTTTTGCAGCATGCTGATCTGTTCTTCCTGCAGCGCTGCGAGGTGGCGTTCTTCCAGACGACACAGCAAGCCGGTGTGAAACCGATCAAGCGCCGCGCGGATCGTAGTAGCGCCATAGTGCTCGTTCGAGCCCGCCCCCGCCTCCGCCAACGGCCCGGGCCCGGCGATTGCGGTCGCATGCGTCAGCTCCCAAACCCACCTGTCGAGCGCCGCGGTCAGGGCGGACCGGCCGCTGGTGTCGCTCTGCAGGGAAGCCCATCCGTCCGACAAATGCAACCAGCGGGTGCCTGGGGCGCCGACCGCCAGCAAGCCCGCGCTCAGGCTTGCGCCGTCGATGCCGAGAACGGCTGCGCCGGGCATCAATCGGCATACATGCTGGCGCGCGCCGCACTGCCGGCCATTCTTAAGCGGCACAAAAAATAAATCGACGGCGCCGCAATCCACAATCCAGATGTCATTCCGCGTGTTCAGCAGCACCGGCTGCGCCGCAGATACGGCAAGGAGATCCCCACGGTCGCGCAGCAGATGCAGGGCACTCATGCCACGTCCTCCCCGGCCAGGCTGCGATATGCGCCATTCATTTGCATCAGGACATCGTGGGTGCCGCGCTCCACGATTTTCCCGGCTTTCATCACGATAATTTCGTCGCAGTCGCGAATCGTCGACAAGCGGTGCGCAACTACCAGGCAGGTGCAACCGCGGCGGCGCAGCCGGTCGTCGATCAGTTTCTCCGTCACCGGGTCCAGCGCCGAAGTCGCTTCATCCAGCACGAGCATGCGTGGATTGGTGGCGAGTGCGCGCGCGATTTCGAGACGCTGGCGCTGCCCTCCTGAAAAATTGGCACCGCCCTCCCCTACCGCCGAATCATAGCCGGCGCCGCGGACGGCAATGGTATCGTGAATCATCGCATCATGTGCCGCTTGCACCATGTCCGCTTCCGGCAAGGCGCTGTCCCATAGCGTGAGGTTGTCGCGTACTGTTCCTTCGAACAGGTGGATTTCCTGATCGACCCCGGCCACGCTGGCATTGAGCGCATCCGGCGCAATCCGCTCGCGCGCCACGCCGTCAAACAGGACTTCGCCCGACCATGGCGCATGGAGTCCCATGACCATTTTCGCAACGGTGGATTTCCCGCTTCCCGATTCACCGACCAGGGCAACGCGCTGCCCAGGAGCCAGAGTAAGGCTGAAGTGCTCGATCAACGGCGGCTCGAGCCGGTCGTAGCCAAAGCTTGCGTCATGAATTTCGAGGTAGCCCTGCAGCTTCGCGGCCT
>JAQGMO010000078.1 GCA_028292315.1 Herminiimonas sp.
TGTCTGATTTATAAAACCATGGACCATCGATAATCCCAGGCCTGTGCCTTCGCCGGACGGCTTTGTCGTGAAGATAGGTTCGATCGCCTGTTTCATTACTTCGGGCGTCATTCCGGTGACGGTATCGGTCACGCCCAGCGCCACATATTCACCCGGTTCAACGGGAGCTCGAAGCATGGCTGCACACTCGTCGGCAGTCATATTCTTTGTCCAAATCGTCACTTTTCCGCCTTCCGGCATGGCATCGCGGGCATTAATAACCAGGTTCAGCAAGGCATTTTCCAATTGATTCGGGTCGCATAGCGTCCACGAGCCCGCATGCTGAACTTTCGGCTCAATCGTAATGTCGGGCCCGACCGTGCGTTGCAAAAGATCCATTAATGAATGCACCAGCGCACCGGTGTCGACTGGTCTGGGCGCAAGGGTTTGCCGACGCGCGAATGCGAGGAGGCGGTGCGTCAGTGCCGCGGAGCGTTTGGTGGCTGCCAATGCGGCGTCCAGGTGACGGCCAAGCTCAGTGACCTGGCCAAGGGAAATACGCATTCGCATCAAGTCGAGGTTGCCCATGATCCCGGCCAGCAGGTTGTTGAAGTCATGGGCGATACCGCCGGTGAGCCTGCCGATCGCTTCCATCTTTTGTGACTGGACCAGCGCAGCATTAGCCTGTTCCAGCATCTCGGCTGCCTTGCGCTTTTCCGTAATGTCGCGCGTGATCTTTGCATACCCGATCATCTTTCCACTGTCGTCATATACCGGATCGATCACGACATGGGCGCGAAACCTGGTGCCGTCCTTGCGCAGTCGCCAGCCCTCGCTTTCGAACCTGCCTTCCCTGGCTGCGGTTTCCAATGCCCTTGCCGGCAGCTGGGCAGCGATATCTTCCGGCGTGTAAAACCGGGAAAAATGGGAACCGATGATCTCTTCATCCGCATAGCCCTTGATCCGCTGCGCGCCGGTATTCCAGTTGGTCACCGTGCCTTCCGGAGATATCATGTAAATGGCATAGTCGGTTACCCCCCGTACCAGGAATCGAAACCGCTCTTCGCTTTCACGCAGCGCATCTCTCGCCACTTTTTGGTCTGTCATGTCCCGCGTGATCTTGGCAAATCCGACCAGCTGTCCAGTGCTGTCGAGCACCGGGTCCACAACCACGCATGCCCAGAACCTGGTTCCATCCTTGCGCACGCGCCATCCTTCGGCTTCAAATTTTCCTTCCGTCCTGGCAGTCTGCAGACCTCTGGCGGGAAGGCCGGCGGCCTGATCTTCCGGCGTGTAAAAACATGAGAAATGCTTGCCGATAATTTCAGCCGCCGTATAGCCTTTGAAGTGTTGTGCGCCAGGATTCCAGCTGGCAATGATACCTTCCGGCGTCAGCATGTAAATCGCATAGTCCTTGATACTCTCGATGAGTAACTGGTAACGATTTTCAAGATTTAATTGCTCGACGGGTGATTTCTTATTGAAAGGCATATCAATCCAGGAATAGACACTCATCGGAGCACTGCCTGGTTTTCATTACATGACATACATGAGAAAACCCGAAGTGACGATCAGTATAGGGGCCCCCCTTACCCCGGGTCCATAGGGGATCGCCTTAGGCACGGTTGCGGGTTACCGCCTTTGCCATACGGCCGATTATAAACGTTCTCGCACGCCGGTTACTGATTGCGCTCGCTGCGGGCGCCATGCGGGCCGTTGTCGTTGCCGGGGCGGCTGATCCTGTCCGGATAGTATTTAATCAGTGTTATGCGGTCCAGCGTACATACATTACAACAGGCAAGCGTTATAACGAATCAGATCAACCAATCAGGAGATAGCATGAAAAAGTTCGCCATATTGATTGCCGCCACAGCCGGTATCTTATCCGGATGCGTCGCCGTTCCATACAATAATGAACCAGTGTATGGCGGCAGCCCGGTGTACCGTGGCGATGATGGCCGCGTTCGTGGCGATCGCGACCGCGATGGCGTTCCAAATCGGGCCGACCGTGACCGTGATGGCGATGGCGTTCCAAACCGGCGCGACAACCGTCCGAATAATCCGAACCGCTATTGAAGCAGGAGGTTCGGCCGGACGGCGGTTTCAGGTCGATTGCTTCACACCGAAAAACATGGTCCGCGCCCGGTAATGAATAAGGCCGGCAACATTACGCTGCCGGCCTCGTTTTCAGCGGACCAGGTATTCAATCTGCCCCGGCGGAATATTGCGCTTTTTTCTTTCCAATCATCAACAACGCAATCAAGCTCAGCAGGGCGGCTAAAGACAGGTAGTAACCGACATAATGCAAGCCGTAGCTCTTGGCCAGCCATGTCGCGATATAGGGCGCCAGTGACGCACCCAGTATGCCTGCAAAATTGAAGGTCAGCGACGAGCCGGTATAACGCACTTCGGCTGGAAACAGCTCGGACAGCAGCGTACCGATCGGTCCGTAGGTCATCCCCATCAAGGCCAGGCCAATCGACATGAAAAGGGTGACTTGCCATATGCTGCCGGAACCGAACATCGGCGCCAGCACCAGCCCGAACAATGCAATGGCGGCGGATACCACGATCAGTGTCGTGCGGCGGCCGTGACGGTCAGCATACAGTGCGGCAACCGGAATCGTCAGCGCGAAGAAGACCACGGAAAACAGTTGCAGGATTAAAAAGTCGCGGCGCGAAAACCCCAGCGCAGTCGTGCCCCAGCTCAGCGCAAAGACCGTCATCAAGTAAAACAGCACGAACGTCGCTAGTGCGATCACCGTGCCGAGCACCAGTTCACGGCCATGCTCGCGGAATACGGTTAGCGCCGGAACCTTGACGCGCTCATGCTTATCGAGCACTTTCTGGAACACTGGCGTTTCGGGTATTTTCAGTCGCACATACAGGCCGACTATGACCAGCAAGGCGCTCGCCAGGAAAGGAATACGCCAGCCGAAACTGAACAACTGCTCATCGGTCAGGGTCTCGCTCAACA
>JAQGMO010000102.1 GCA_028292315.1 Herminiimonas sp.
CGGTATTGAAGCCTGGCCCCCAGGGCACCGTGGTGTATTACGTGTATGCCGACCATTTAAATACGCCGAGGGCGATCACCGATACCAATAACAACCTTGTCTGGCGTTGGGACAATGGTGATCCGTTTGGGGTGGCAGCGCCGGATCAGAATCCATCCGGCCAAGGGATATTCGAATACAACCTGCGGTTTCCAGGCCAGATAGCGGATAAGGAAACCTATCTTGTCCAGAATGGGGCGCGGGATTATGATGCAATGGGAGCACGGTATGTGCAGAGTGACCCGATTGGGTTGGCGGGAGGGATTAATACCTACGCGTATGTTGAGGGGAACCCGATTAGCTATACCGACCCTCTTGGGTTGGTGAAAATCTATGAAGGGAACGGTGTGTCGATGCACTCTTATCCAGGCCCGCAAGCAGGTGGAAACGAGCATGCTCGACATGGTCCTGGTGAGAATTATCATATTCACGTTAAAGACAGTGCTGGCCGTGAAGTTCGAATCTCTACCGAGACATGGAAGCCGCTGACTCCTGAAGACCAGCGCATTTATGACCGCAGCAAGGCAATGCAAAACGCATGTCAAAATCTGACCGAAAGCGAAAAGAAGTTTTTTGATCGAATCAATCGTCAGATATTCCACCGAGGTGGCCCAACAATAAACCAATTGATTCGTATGGGAGGTGGGATGCGTGGCGTCACACGAGGTTCCGACTGATGAAGCGTTCAGCTCAATTCTTGGCAGCGATAGATGCTTACGATGATGATCACGCTAAGCAGGCTCTGCGTCTGATGGAGGAGTGTGCCCAACAGGGTGACCCTGTTGCGTGCTACATGACTGCCCTTTGGTATGGAAATGGAGAAGGGGTGCCTGCTGACGTGGTGGCCCGTGATTATTGGATGCAGCGCCTTAAAACGCTTGCTGAACAAGGCCACGTTGAGGCTCAATGGGAATTGAGTGGCAAGTACCGTTGGGGAAACCTTCTGCCGTTGAATATCAAACAGGCAAACTTCTGGCTAGAGCGAGCAGCAGAGGGAGGATACGGAGACGCACAGCATCATCTTGCTTGGTACTTTGAGACGGGCCAGTATGATTACCGTGTTGACCATGACGCGGCAAAAATGTGGTATCAACGCGCATTTGATCAAGAGCATCCTGAAACCTTGTACATGTTTGCGGTCAAACAGTTCAGTGATGGTAAACCGGCTGAGGAAGCTGTCCGGCTCCTTAGAAAGGCTGCCGACAAGGGTTTCAAGCAAGCGGAAGAAGTACTGCGTTTATATGTGTATTGACCTCACTCGTCCGTTAAATAGCTTAAGGATGCAACGCATTACGTCTGATGTTTAAGCAGTAAAAAAATTGTTCAGTAAATCCTGATACATGTGACGTGTACGATGCTCAGGGAAAATACATTGGAATTTTGGATGAGAGGCATTAACAGGCTAGGGTTCGCCGTATGTTGATTTCTATTACATTGAGAGTGAAAGGTGATCTCCTTGATCCCGAAGAGATCACAGCACTCTTGAAGAGTCACACCGCACTTAGCACGGCGTAAAGGGGATATCAAAGTTATCTCTTGCGAAAAAAAATCATTTCGAAATTTGGGCTATGGGAGTGGCAGAGCAAAGATCCGTCAGAAAGTTTGACAATCAATGATCACGTGGATCGTCGGAAGTCTACTTTCGAGCATGCTTATGGATTGCTTCCCAGCTTGCCAAACGCGGAGAATTCTTGGGTTGACATTCATATCGTCGCTGGCGATGAAGATGAAAATATTTCGAGTGTCGGCTTCTTAATGGACACAGGAACGATAGCAACGCTATGCAAGATTGGTCTGCCCGCCGAGTTCACATCGGCTGTGCTTCCACCGCGTGAAAGAAGCTAATACGATGTCAAGGCAGCCCGAGGAAACGCTGGAATTATTCCTCAGTGACAATGGCGGTGCGTACCGGGCGCATGAAACGCATGCGATTGCCAGAGAGCTAGGGATCAAGCCGATCCACACGCCGGTATGCAGTCCGCAGTCGAACGGGATGGCCGAAAGCTTCGTCAACTCCTTCAAGAGGGACTACGTTGGTCAAATGGACCGCAGCAGTGCCAAAGCCGTGCCAAAGCCGTGCCAAAGCCGTGCTGGCCCAGTTGCCAGACGCTTTTACGCACTTCAATGAGGACCACCCGCATTCCGCGCTGAAATACCAATCACTACGGTTGTTCAGGAAAGAGCGACAGCGTCAGGCTCAGGAAATTGACGCAAATTAGCTGCTAGAAGGTGTCCGGAAATAAAGGGGCAAGATCAGTACGGCAGCCCCTGCAATTTTCTGCCAGTTCTGCTGAACAAGGAGCTCAGTTTCGGCTTGAGCCATCCCGGCCGGTACATAGATGCCTTGCCGCAGTCGAATCATCTGCCCATCTTTTGCCAGGCGTTGTAGCTTTCGAGAATCAGCCGAAGAAAGCGACGCGCTTATGACAACCCTGTCCACAAACGGGAGTGAGTGTCGTTGCACAGCTATGTTTGGAGCAGGACGCATAGGATTTGTCGGTCAGGAGCTATTATTTTAGGCGTTTTGTCGCTGTATAGCTAAGTTTCAAAGCTGAAGACAGAAAAATAGATGTCGCTGTGGAACGATGATAGCTCCGAAAGGATTCCTATTTGTCGCTACGCAGCTATGAATCTCCTATAATTGTCGCTGCAAAGCTAAGATTTTACGATATAGCTTGCAAAATTAGCAAAATAATAACCACGTATCTGAGTTGTCCGTCTAGTTGCCTTGTCGGTTACTGCCCCCTGTTCTCTACCATGGCACTGTCCGCAAATTCATGATATCCATTCGGAAGCGAGGCTTAGTGCCCGGCACTCGACACAAGGTAGATCTATCTACAACTCGCGGGACCGCTGCCAGGTGACAGCCTTTCTTGCGGGAGATCAATGATGAATGGTTTCCTGTTCGTGTAGCGTAAATCCGCCAGCATATAGGCATCGGTGGGGCCGATAGGGCGGCTCCGGTCTTCGTTCCGCTTTGCTACTTCATGGAGGATAGTATGGATCTGCTATGGTTTATTCTGGTCGGCTTGATCGCCGGATGGCTGGCCGGTGTGCTGGTAAAAGGCGGCGGCTTCGGAGTGGTCGGCGATATTGTTATAGGCATTGTGGGCGCACTGCTCGGCGGCTTCCTGTTTCGTTCGCTCGGCATATCGGCTGGCGGCGGAATGCTGGGCAGTATCATCGTCGCTACCATCGGGGCGATTATTCTCATCTTCATCCTGCGCCTTATCAGACGAGCGTAGCGGGTAGCAGCGCGATTGAAGCTTCACGACTTCCGGAGCGGATATTTACTGATGATGCCGCAATGGCCCGAAGGCCGGCTCAAGGCCGCATAGGGCCTGCCGGCAGATTGTCTTACCCGACAAGAAAGTCGGGAAAGCGGCTCCGGATTTCTTCCACATTGGAAAGCGTGCCGGACAGATGCCGGCGCAATGCATTTTGCGCTTCAACCGGATCGCCGGGCGCGATGGCTTCCACGATAGCCGTATGGTCGCGCAAGATTGCCTCGGCTTTTCCGGGGATCGGTAAATGCAGCCGGCGCAGGCGATCGAGATGGCCGCTTTGCTGCCGTACCAGAGCCCATAAGTCCGGGACCTGGGCGGCTTCATACATCAGCTTGTGAAATGCCTGGTCGGCCGCGGTAAACTCGGCAAAGTCATCGAGCAGCGCTGCCTGACGGGCGAGACTGGCGCGCAGACGGGCGACCAGTTCCGCGTCGGGCGCCGCGGCAAGAACATGCACGATTTCCAGTTCGATCGACCGTCTGAGGAAATGCGCCTGGCGCACCAGTGCCAGGTCGATCGGGCTGACCACCGTCGCATGCTGCGGAAAGATATCGACCAGCCCTTCCTCGCCGAGCCGCAGCAGCGCGTCGCGTATTGGCGTAAGACTGACGCCGAACTGTGAGACCAATTCCGCCCGCGAAAGTACGGTGCCCGGGGGCAGTGTCATTGAAATAATCATTTCCCGCAGGCGATCGAAAACCTGGGGCGCCGCATGCCGTGAACGATCACGGCGGAATTGGTGTTGGGATTCTGGTGCATTCATAACGTATAAAAAGCAAATTCGCGCGAACGCGCGATGGGGAGCACATGCTGAATCATAAGGGATTCGGGTCATTGACACACTAATATATTAGTGTTTTAATCAAGATTCTTGATAAACGGCACATAGCCCGGGCTGTAATAGTGTCCTTGTCCTCCTGTTTGCCGCCTACTTTATTGCAGTATTTCTTCAGAACGCCTATGACACTCCGAAAGAAATCCCCCGCCGAGCTCCGCAGCGCACGCTGGTTTGCGCCCGACGATTTGCGCTCATTCGGCCATCGTTCGCGCGTGATGCAAATGGGTTATTCCCCCGAAGACTGGGTCGATCGTCCCGTTATCGGCATTATCAATACCTGGTCCGATATCAATCCCTGCCATGCACACTTCAAGCAGCGCATCGACGATGTAAAGCGCGGCGTGTTCCAGGCCGGCGGCTTTCCGATTGAGTTGCCGGCCATTTCACTCTCGGAGAATTTCGTCAAGCCGACCACCATGATGTACCGGAACATGCTGGCGATGGACGTGGAAGAATTGATCCGTTCGCATCCGATCGACGGCGTGGTCCTGATGGGCGGTTGCGACAAAACGACGCCCGGGCTGCTAATGGGCGCCACCAGCGCCCGCGTGCCGGCTATCTATGTGCCGGCCGGTCCTATGTTGCGCGGTAACTATAAGGGCGCGATCCTCGGCTCCGGATCGGATGCATGGAAATACTGGGATGAACGGCGCGCCGGGAAAATCAGCAAGCAGGAGTGGATCGGCGTCGAGGGCGGCATCGCGCGCAGCCACGGCACCTGCATGACGATGGGCACCGCCAGCACCATGACCGGCATAGCCGAGACGATCGGCATGACGCTGCCGGGGGCTTCTTCGATACCGGCCGCCGATGCCAGCCACATCCGCATGTGCGCCGAATCGGGACGCCGCATTGTCGACATGGTGTGGGAAGACTTGACGCCCGATCAAATCCAGACCAGCGCCGCTTATCAAAACGCCATTACGGTAGCCATGGCGATGGGCTGTTCCACCAACGCCATCATTCACGTGGTGGCGATGGCGCGCCGCGCCGGCTGCGACATCGGCCTCGACGACTTCGACGCCGCAAGCCGCAAAGTGCCGGTCATCGCCAATATCCGGCCGAACGGCGACAAGTACCTGATGGAAGATTTCTACTATGCGGGTGGCTTGCCCGCGCTGATGACACGCCTGCGCGGTCATCTGGACCTGGACACATTGACCGTGACCGGCCGCACACTCGGCGAAAACATTGCCGGCGCCGAGGTGCATAACGACGACGTGATCCGCCCGCTCGACAATGCCCTGTACAAAGAGGGCGCGCTCGCCGTTTTAAAGGGGAATATCGCGCCGGACGGCTGCGTCATCAAGCCGAGCGCATGCGCGGAGCGCTTCTTCAAGCATTCGGGACCGGCGCTCGTGTTCGATGATTATCCTTCGATGAAAGCCGCGGTCGACGATGAAAACCTGGACGTGACGGAAGACCATATCCTTATCCTGCGCAATGCCGGGCCGCAGGGCGGTCCCGGCATGCCGGAATGGGGCATGCTGCCGATCCCGGTCAAGCTGGTGAAGCTGGGGGTGCGCGACATGCTGCGCCTGTCGGATGCGCGCATGAGCGGCACCAGCTATGGCGCCTGCATCCTGCATGTGGCGCCGGAATCGTACATCGGCGGGCCGCTGGCACTGGTGCGCAACGGCGACATCATCAGCGTCGACATCGATGCGCGCAGTATTCATCTTGAAATTTCCGACCAGGAAATGGCGGCGCGAAGAGCAGCCTGGACAGCACCACCGAAACGCTTCGAACGCGGCTACGGCTGGATGTTCGCCCAACACATCCGCCAGGCCAACGATGGCTGTGATTTCGATTTTTTGCAAACCGACTTTGGCGCGCCGGCAGGCGAACCGGACATTTTTTAAAAATATTGAAGACACCATGACCAAACTCAGTACCCAGACGCGCGACAAATTCAAAACCGTCAGCACCGCCACCTTATGTTCCGCCCTGTACAAGCGCGGCCTGCGCAACCAGTTCATCCAGGATGTGCGCCCGCTTAATCCCGAGGCGGGCACGATGGTCGGAGAAGCGTTCACGCTGCGCTATATCCCGGCGCGGGAGGATCTGAATCCGATGACTGTATTCCAGGACCGCGCGCATCCGCAGCGCAAGGCCGTCGAGGATTGCCCGCCCGGCGCCGTGCTCGTGATCGACAGCCGCAAGAATCCGCGCGCGGCATCGGCCGGATCGATCCTGGTTACACGCCTGATGGTGCGCGGCGTCGCTGGCGTCGTGACCGACGGCGGCTTTCGCGATTCTCCCGAAATCAGCAAGCTCGCCATTCCCGCCTATCACAACCGCCCCTCGGCGCCGACCAACCTGACCTTGCATCAGGCGCTGGACATCAACGTGCCGATCGGCTGCGGCGACGTGCCGGTGTTCCCGGGCGACGTGGTGGTGGGCGACGCGGAAGGCGTCGTCATCATTCCCGCGGAAATCGCGGACGAGATTGCCGATGAAGCGGTGGAGATGACCGCGTTCGAAGACTTCGTTACCGAGGAAGTGCTGAAAGGGCGATCGATCCTTGGGCTCTATCCGGCGACCGAGGAACAGACCCGCATCGATTATGCGGCGTGGCGCAAGGCAAAGAATCGCTGATTAAAAAGTTACTAACGGAGGAGACCGCAGCATGAACAAGCTTTTGTCCGCATTATTTTCAGGCATCACCTTGTGCGCCGCCGCACACGCGGCCGAGTATCCGGAGAAACCGATCACCGCAATCGTGCCATTCCCTCCCGGCGGCTCCACCGACGCCATCGCACGGGCGATCGGTCCGAAAATGGCCCAGAAGCTGGGACAACCGATAGTCGTGGAAAACCGTGCCGGCGCAACCGGCGCAATCGGTGCCGGTATGGTCAAACGTGCGGCGCCCGATGGTTATACATTTATGGTCGCCTCGATCGGAGTCTATTCAGTCAATCCCGTTTTGCAGAAGAATCTGGCTTATGACCCGTCCAAGGATTTCGATTTGCTGACGGTGGCGGTGCGGGCGCCGAATGTGCTGGTGGCGCATCCTAACTTCCCGGCTAATACGGTGGCGGAACTGGTTGCGTATCTCAAGAAAAATCCGGAAAAAGTTACCTTCGCCTCTTCTGGCGCCGGCAGTTCCGATCATTTGACTGCCGCCTTGTTCTGGCAGCAAAGCGGCACCAGCGGCGTGCATGTGCCTTACAAGGGCGGTGCGCCCGCGATCACGGATTTGCTAGGCGGCCACGCCGATCTGTCGTTCCAGAATATCAACGTAGTGACCGGCCATATAAAAGCCGGTAAACTAAAAGCATTGGCAGTCACCGGCGACAAGCGCGCTGCAGTACTGCCCCAGGTGCCGACCTTGACGGAAGCCGGCGTAAGGAATGTGGACGTCTATTCCTGGCAAGGGGTAGCGGCGCCGAAAGGATTGCCAACCGACGTCAAGGCCAAGCTGCACGGGGCGATCGTGGGCGCATTGAACGATCCTGAACTGAAAGCAAAGCTGACTGAGCAAGGGTTCGAAGTGGTGGCCAATTCCAGTGAAGAGTTCACCCGGTTCCAGGCCCAGGAGCTGGCGCGCTGGCGCAATGTTATCCAGACCGGCAAGATCGAGCTTGACTGATCCCCGCCGGGTTTGACTATCGTCCGCAATGGCGGATGATAGCGGTTTACTTTACCCGAGCCGAGGAGCCGATCGATGAATCTGCCTGTAAATACCTTCAAGCGGGCAATCCAAGCGGGACAGCAGCAAATTGGATTGTGGTGCAGCCTGTCGAGTCATGTTTCTGTCGAGGTATTGGCAAACACCGGCTTTGACTGGCTTTTAATCGATACCGAGCACTCGCCCAACGAGCTGCCGATGGTTCACTCGCAGTTGCAAGCCGCGGCGAGCGGCACCGCCCATCCGATCGTGCGCCCGCCGTGGAATGACATGGTAACGATCAAGCGCTATCTCGACATTGGAGCCCAGACGCTGCTGATCCCGTTTATCCAGACCGAAGAGGAGGCGCGCAATGCAGTTTCCTATACCCGTTATCCGCCAAAGGGCGTACGAGGCTATGCCTCGACCGCGCGTGCTTCGGACTACGGGCGCATCAAGGATTATCCATCCCGCTATGAAGAGGAATTGTGCGTGCTGGTCCAGGTGGAGACCCCGTCCGCAATAGAAAATATCGAGCGGATTGCGGCAGTTGACGGGATCGATGGCATATTCATCGGCCCAGGCGACCTCGCGGCATCAATGGGACATATTGGAAATTACAAGCATCCGGATGTGCAGGCCGCGGTTGAATCCGCGATCGATCGTATCAAAGCGTGCGGCAAACCGGCCGGGATTCTAGTCGGCGACGAAGCGCTCGCTCACCATTACGCCAGGTATGGCTGCACGTTCACCGCGGTAGGCAGCGACGTTGGTCTGCTGGCCCGTACCGCGGAGAGTCTTGCCGCCAGGTTCAAGGCTTCCGCCTGAAGGCAGCGGTCCGGCGCAATCGGGTCGCCACGCGTCGGCAAGACGCGGAACATGCGCGTGGCTGCGCGGTAGAAAGGTTCAAGCCCGTTCGGCGCTCACTGCGGGCTTGAACCGATGCATGTCAGCAATGCCGACACGAGTGCTGTGCCAATGCGCAAGCACGGCTACTCCCTGTGTTCAGCCAAACTTTCTGCGCGCGTCCAGCGCCAGGCCGGCGCCGATACTTCCAAACAGATCGCCTTCCATGCGCTGTGCGCCGGGTACCAGCGCAGCGATTTTTTCCCGTAACAAGGGAACACCGCTCGAGCCTCCGGTAAAAAATACCGTATCGACCGCAGCCGGGGAAACGCTCGCGTCGCGCAGCAAATTCTTTACCGTCTCTTCAACCGACGTTACCAGCTTGCCGATGGAGGCGTCGAAATCAGCGCGCTGCAAGCTAACCGTCGGGCTCGACAATAGGCGGTCCAGGGATAGTTCGACCCGGGCGGCGTCCGACAGCGCTATCTTGCCTTCCTCGACCTTCAGCGCGAGCCAATGGCCGCTGCGTCGCCTGATCAGGTCATGCAGACGGTCGAGCTTGTCTTTTTCGCATGCATCGCGATACACATCCTTAAGGTCGAGCCACGCTCTCCTGGTGTAAGCGGAATTGATGGTGTGCCAGGTCGCGAGATCGTAGTAATGGCTTGAAGGCACTTCTACCCCGTTTTTAAGCAGGCTGCCCAGTCCCAGCAACGGCATGATGCGCGCCAGGCTAAGGTATTTATCGAAATCGGTGCCGCCGATATGAACGCCACCGCTGGCGAGAATATCGTCGCGCCGGTCTTCCCTGGCAGCCCGCTGCGGCGCCAGCCGCACCAATGAAAAATCGGATGTGCCGCCGCCGATGTCTGCGACCAGGACCAGCTGTTCGCGGTCGATTTGCGATTCATAATCGAATGCGGCCGCGATCGGTTCATACTGGAATGCTATGTTTCGGAAGCCAACCGCGCGCGCCACGTCGGCCAGGGTATTCTCGGCCAGCTGGTCCGCTTCCGGATTGCCGTCCACGAAGAAAACCGGGCGTCCAAATACGGCGCTGGTGAACTCGCATCCCGCTGCCAGGTCGGCGCGGCGCTTGAGCTCGCCGATGAATTGTCCGAGCAGCGCGCGAAACGGCACTGCACGGCCGAGCACTTCCGTATCGTCATCCATCAGCCTGGTGCCGAGCAGGCTTTTCAGCGAGCGCATCAGCCGGCCTTCGTAACCGGCAAGATACTCCGCCAGTGCGGCGCGGCCATAGGTAATGACGTCTTCTTCCGAATTGAAAAAAAGAACGGATGGCAAGGTCGGCTTGTCGTCTTCCAGCAGTAGCAAGGCGGATTGGGCGGGGCGGCTCCAGCCGACTGTGGAATTGGAGGTTCCAAAGTCGACGCCGCATGCTGTTGGCATCATGGTGCTCCGATTATTTGAAAAAGGGGGCAAGCTTAGTGGATTTCGCATCCGATAGCTAGTTGAATGACGCTGATTTGGCGGGTTGCCTGGCAAGTAATCAATACTGCACCTTTGCCGCTGGTCAGTTGCCTGACGCTCCCGGTGCAGAGCGCTTCCAATGCCCCAGTGCAGAGCGCTTCCAATGCAATGCACAGGCTACCGGCTTGCACAATGTCAATCCTAAAACAGGCGCGCAGTTCCGGCAATCCGCCAAACCGCCTCGCAACATCCGCTTTGACTTTGCGCAGCATGGGACGACTATACGGACACCTCATGACATTTTCGCTTGCGTCGCCGGCTCCCTGAAATAGACTCGCGCATGCAGGGTTCGCGCCTGCGGGCATCCGCCTCGCCGGGCAATTATTCAAGGAGGAATTATATGGGCATGCTTACTATCAGGGACGGCGCGCAAATTTATTACAAGGACTGGGGAAGCGGGCGCCCCGTAGTGTTTTCGCATGGCTGGCCCCTGGATTCGGACGCATGGGACGATCAGATGATGTATCTGGGCGAACGCGGTTACCGGGTCATCGCCCATGACCGGCGCAGCCATGGCCGATCGAGCCAGACCTGGGAGGGCAATGATATGGATACTTACGCCGACGACTTGGCGACGCTCTTCGAGTCGCTTGATCTGAAGAATGCAATCGTGGTCGGCCACTCGACCGGTGGCGGTGAAGTTGCGCGCTATATCGGCCGCCACGGCACCTCGCGGGTCTCCAGGGCGGTGCTGGTGGGCGCGATACCGCCATTAATGCTCAAGACCGAAGCGAATCCCGGCGGCCTGCCGATCGCGGCTTTCGATGCGATCCGCGCCGGCATCAGCGCCGATCGCTCGCAATTCTTCAAGGATCTCAGCGCGCCGTTCTACGGCGCCAACAGGGAGGGTGCTACCGTTTCGCAAGGCTTGAGGGACGCATTCTGGCTCATGGGGATGCAAGGTTCGCTAAAAGGAGAATTCGACTGCATCAAGGCTTTTTCCGAAACGGACTTGACTGAAGATCTTAAGAAATTCGACATTCCGACATTGATCATTCACGGTGACGACGACCAGATCGTGCCGATCGGCGCCTCGGCCCTTCTCTCGTCGAAGCTCGTCGGTAATGCAGTCCTGAAAGTCTATCCGGGCGCGCCGCACGGTCTTGTCAGCACGCACAGGGACCAGTTCAACGCGGACCTGCTAGCGTTTATTGCGGGCTGAACCGATTCGCCTGAACCCATAGCCCTTTTGCGATCTTGCGCGGGCGTTATTGCGAGGGCGCTGAAAGTCGAGGGCGGCAAAGTCATAAAACGGTGCGTCATGGCACCCCACAAATGCGAGTTTTTCCTACGCGATTTAACTGACTTTTCTGACACAGGCCGCCGCTATTTTTCGATACCATGAATTGAAACAGAGTAATTAAGGATATTAGCGGTCTTAACGACACGAATGATGCGCTCCAGCTTGAACATTTTCACCGCAGGCTTCGTTAAAGCCCTTGGCCCCAACGCAAGGTTGACTGGATTCCCATAACGGACAACCACTGCAATTCGTCCCGGCGGCTGCTTCACAAACTGCAGGAGAATAATAATGCCGGCTCCCTATTTGGCGTCATCATTACCTTCGCATGAAGTGGCCGAACTCCACCGATTGATGACGGAGGAAGTAAAAGAAGTTGCTATATTCTTTATGGACCCTACCGGCACCATCACTGTTTGGAATCGGGCCGCGGAGGAAATGAAGGGATATACCGCGGACGAGGCGATTGGCAGTCATCTGAGTTTGCTATATACCGATGAGGATAGGGAGCGGGGATGGGCTCGGCATAATTTGAATGAAGCGATAAAACATGGTTTCTATAAAGAAGAAACCTTCCGCAAACGCAAGGATGGCACGCTGTTTTGGGCGCGCATTGCACTCACCGCCCTGAGGGATCATTCGGGGCAGCTGATTGGCTTCTCCAAGATTACGGTCGACTTAACCGAGCACAAGCTGCTCGAGCGATGCCTAAAAGAAAGAGAGGAGACCAGGCGCATACTGCAGGCGGCCAATGCCGGGATGTGGACCTGGTATCCCGAAACGGATCAAATGGAGGTGTCGGCCGATTTTCTAGGCCTGCTGGGCCATACCCACGCCACCACGACGATGACCTTGGAACAGTGGATGAGCTTCGTGCACGCGGCAGACCGGCCCCGGGTTGCCGAAAATTTTGACAGGGCGCGCGCCAACTGTCCCGCTAAGCCGCTCGTCATGGAAACGCGGGTGCGTCAAAAGGATGGCAGCTATCGCTGGTTCCACGTGCACGCTGATTGGTACCGGGAAAAAGACGACCAGCCATTTGCATTAAACGGCGTAAATGTCGATATCCAGAATTTGAAAACTGCCGGCGAGGAATTGGGGCAAGCGGTCAACAAGTTAAAAGAGGCCGACGCCCGTAAAGACGAATTTTTGGCAATGCTGGCCCATGAACTAAGGAATCCGCTCGCCCCGATTCGGGCAGCGGCCGAGTTGTTGAGAATGATGAAGCTTGATGAAACGCGGGTGCGGAAAACAAGTGAAATTATCGCCCGGCAAGTTGATCACATGACCAGCCTGGTCAACGACCTTCTGGATGTATCGCGCGTTACCCGAGGCTTGGCCGAACTCGAAATGACGCCGCTCGACGTGGGGCATATCGTCACCGATGCGGTCGAACAGGTGACCCCGCTGATCCAGACGAAGCACCACCATCTGACACTGGACCTGTCTTCCGCGCGAGCGCAGGTAATGGGGGATAACAAACGGCTCGTGCAGGTGATTGCCAACCTGCTCAACAATGCCGCCAAATATACCCATGAGTCCGGCAATATCGTACTCACAACCGAAGTACGCGATGGTCATGTTTTGCTTAGCGTAAGCGACGACGGGATTGGCATGGAGCCAGAGCTGGTAGCGCGCGTATTCGACCTGTTTGCGCAGGCCGAGCGTACTCCCGATCGCTCTTCCGGGGGCTTGGGACTGGGACTCGCACTCGTGAAAAGCCTTGTCGAGCTTCATGGGGGAGCAGTGACCTGCGCCAGTGAAGGCATGGGTAAGGGGAGCAAGTTCACGGTTTGCCTGCCGTTATTGCAGGATCAAGCGAAGGATATCGCGTCGCTGCATGAACACAGTCGTTCGCAAGTACCGAATAAATTCCTTCGAGTAATGGTGGTCGATGACAATGCCGATGCGGCCCTGATGTTAGGGATGATGCTGGAGGCATCAGGTCACCAGGTCATGGTCGAATATGAAGCGCTGCAAGCCCTTGAGCGGGTACGAGCGGCGTCGCCGGACGTATGCCTGATCGATATCGGTTTGCCGGAAATGGATGGAAATGAATTGGCAAAGCGTCTCAGAGCGCTGCCTGCAACGGCCGGCACTGTCTTGATCGCCGTCAGCGGATATGGCCGGGAGCATGACCGAGAGAGTGCGTTGGCTGCCGGTTTTGACCATTACTTCGTCAAGCCGGTCGATACGGCAAAGCTCGCGGCGCTATTGGGCGACATCAGCGTTCAATGCCGCTCTGAACAGTCTTAATGTGGTTCGCACGTCGACCGAGCGAAGAGTCGAGTCGAATCCTGCCTGTTGTCCGGACTGAGTATTTCATGCGATATTTCATTCAGCATGCCAAACTCGGGATTTCGCAATGCATGACCAGTCAGGTTTGCTCTACCCTTTTGCCTGGTGCGCCTCGATCTGTTCACGCAATTGCGCGGCACTGAAGTGCGTGTAGTCTTTGTTGAGTTCCAAACTCACGACTGACGCCAGTTTTGGGTCAAGCAACTTGCGCAATTCGCCAAGAAATTGAGGAGATGCAATTAGGGCGAGCCGCTTATAGCGCCCTTCCTGATAACCTTGTAAAAGAAAGCTTGCGATATTCCTCGCGAACAATTCCGTCTGATGCTCCTCAGCGGTTTGGTGTGGTTCGTAACTCTTGTTCGGCGTCGCTCCCCCAACATTATGCATGCTCTTTGTCGCAGCCGTCGGCCCCACCTTATCGCGCTCTAGTTCCGATGTGCGCAGGCGCACGGCGGTATTGACCATGTCATTGATTTCCTCCAAAGGCTCGGAAGAACTTGCCTGGGAAAAAATCATTGCCCGACTAGCATTTGCGGAGACGATCCAAGTTGCATCCATATTATCCCTCGTTAATAGATTGGTAAGAAACTTCGATGCTCAAACCATCGGAAATGTTCCGTGTTTTGTAGGGAAAGCCGATTCGGGCAATCGAGACTGCGCCTTTGCGCGGCGCGGTACCAGCCCGCTCATCCCTCCGAAAAGTTTACAGTTAAAGACGGGCGGCATGTTTGCCTGAAGGTTGATGCAATCCGGCCTGCCCCAGGCCGGGCCTGTCAAGCTGGCGGACCTCTCTTCGCGCCGCAGCGTCGGCCTTTGGATCGACGAAGGAAATGCGTAAAAATGCAACAGGATGGAAAACCTTTTCAATTTGCATTGTCTTAACCGTAATAAGGCAAACCGATATAACTGTCTTCCATTTTTTCGGACTAGGCCATGCGTCTCTATCGCCTGCTGTGGATCTTCATTTCCCTAAGCGTTACATTCCAGGCGACCGCACAAACGTCGCCGATGTCGCCTCAGGGCACTGAAAACATTGATGAGGCCACAATTGAACGCATTGAAATCTTTTTACAGCGATTTATCGATCCGGATAAGACGGTAGCGGAGCAGGCAGCGCTGTTCACGGAGAATGTCGAGTATTACGACCGCGGCATGGTCGGCAAAGCCGAGATCCTGAAAGATATTAATTATTCCGTTCGACGCTGGCCCTGGCGGTTTTATCGCCTGGCAAGCATCGATTACATTACACGCGATCCCGCATCGGTTGCCGACCGGATCTTCGTCACTTACACGCTGTCATTCGAAGTGGCCAATCCATCAAAAACAATTGCGGGCACCGCCAGTTACGCGGCTCTTATCGTGGACCTGAATACAGAACCGAAGATTCAGGCGATCACGGAAAAAGTACGTAAAAGAAACCGCTTGCAGACGCTTGACGATTGACATTTCTACGATCAGCCGACAACTGCACTGGCAGCGAATTCCGCAGACGCCGTCCGCATGCCAATCAATTGGCAGATCGTGATTTTCCTTCAGGATTTGAACAAACGCCCGTGACAGTTATCAGACAACAAGCCGGCTTGCCGAATTGCCGGTTTCTGTCCATTGGCCGCGCCACCGGTCGTGTGGCCAAGATTGGTTATCACAGTGAAAGGAGATGGCAATGCAGACGGTTTCGGAAGTCATGACACGCAATGTTCAATTCGTGTCGCCGCAGGAGACTGTGCGGCGTGCTGCACAGATGATGGATGATTTGAACGTCGGTGCGCTGCCGGTGTGCGAGGGAGACCGGCTGGTAGGGATGGTCACTGATCGCGACATTACCGTGCGCGCCACGTCCGCCGGCATTGCGCCGGACGATGCGGTCGTCGATGAAGTGATGAGCACGGATGTGCGCTGGTGCTTCGAGGACCAGCCAATCGGTGAGGTAATGCAGCAGATGGCGGACACGCAGATCCGCCGTATGCCGGTTGTCTCCCATGATGATGCCCACAGGCTGCTGGGTATCGTGTCGCTGGGGGACATTGCGACCAAGTCTGCCGACGGTGCGCAGAAACAGGATATCGAGATAATGGTGGAAAAGGTATCCTTCCCATCCGAACCGGATATTTCCACGCAAGGCAACATGGCAGGCGCAAGCGGCAGGGCAAGCCGTGCCATGGTGTCGGACACCGGTACAGCGACCGGCCTGGCGGGATCGGATATCCTGCACGACCGGATGACTCCCGATATTGAAACGTCGTCCACGGGGGATCCGAGTGACGTGGTTGAAGTCAGTCCGGACGACCTGGTCAACAGAAATGCGCCGGGCAGTACCGTCACAAGTCCGGACCAGGCGGGCACGGGGATGAAAACCGGCGGACAGGACGGTGTTGTGATCCGTCGCACCACCAGGAGCGGCGAGGACACCACTACAGGTGAAACCGGAGCCCCGGCCGCGATTGATGCGGCCGGGGCTTCGGGCGCCTCCGGCGGCACCGCAGGTACGGCAGGCTCGCCGGGCACAGGTATCGGCGCCAAACCTTAGGTGATCCGGCCCGGGATTTGCTGCGGCAAAATATTAGACGGATTGCATCATTGTGTGAGGCGGTAATCCGCTTCACGGCGCCGCGAAACGGTTGACGTGCTGATGAAAGAAACGGATGTCGATCAGGCTGCCAGACTTGCTTGAACGCCATCCCGGTGCGCCCTGGAGCGGCAACCGCCTCCGGGGCTCGCCGATTAAAAACAGGCCTGTCAGGTGAGGTGATAGTCTATTGGCGCAAAGGGACTGGGAAGATTTTTTTCTCCAAGCGATTCGCGCAAATCGATTTCAATGGTACGGCAGATCGCTTCAAGCGGCAGATCGTTGGCCGAGACGCCGAAGGGCTCTTCAATTTCGTCACCGAGCGCGTCGAGGCCAAAAAAAGTGTAGGCAACTATGCAGACGACGAACGGCGTCATGAAGCCGATGGTGTCTACGAGTCCGAAGGGCAGCAGGAAACAATAAAGGTAGGCGGTCCGGTGCAGCAGCAGCGTGTAGGAAAATGGAACGGGCGTATTCTTGATGCGCTCGCACGAAGCGCCGGCAGCGACCATTGCCGACAGCGTGGAATCGATTGAAGTCACGAGGCAACTGTCGATCCGGCCTTCATTCATGCAGCGTCGCAGGTCTTCGCCCATGCGATCCATCAGGAAGTGGGTCTTACTGGAAGCTTTTGCGATTCGCCGCCACTCGTCTTCCGCCAGCAGTGGCTGCAGGTCAATGCCGCAGTCGGAGTCGCGCAGGTGGTGACGCAGTGCATGCGCAAATGCAATGGCGCGATGGATCATGCGGGTCCGTACGTCGACCGCACCAGCCTGTTCCGGCGATGGCGGATCGATCAGGCTGAGGCACTGGCGCGCGAGGTTACGGCTCCGCAGCACCACCTCGCCCCACAGTTTGCGCCCCTCCCAGTACCGGTCATAAGCCGAATTGTTGCGGAAGCCAAGGAAGATTGCCAGCGGCAGTCCGATCAAGGTGAACGGAATCGTGGTCAGCGTGATCTTGTGGTGCAGCAGTGCGCCATTGGTGAAGGTCACGATGATCGCGAGTACGGTAGTTACCAGCAGGCTCTTCCAGATCCGCGACAGGATCGACCCGCGCATCGTCAAGAACAGCCGCAGTCCCGAGGGGCGCTCGCGAACAATCATGGCATGACCTTATGTGTCACGGCGCATAACAAATGAAACGATGGGATACCAGACCGCATTGTGAAGATGAAAAAAAGATAAGGCGCCATTCAAGACAAAACCAGCTCCCCGGTTTTGTTGAAGAGAGATCTTTACCCGGGCGTTCGCCAGCGTGAGGCAAAGTGGGGTTTGGTGTTGGCTGCAGGAAAAGGACGGTTATTGTCTGCGGAGCCAGTACAAATTGCCAATTCATCCTGCTGATACCACTTATCACCTGGATGAATATCAGTAGAAGCCTGCGCGGCAGAAGGCTCCTGGATGGGGATGGTCACCGGTCGCCTGTGGCCGGTTTGTCGGCATCGAACCGGTCTGGGACGAGAACCTGGATGAATGCTCAGGCTCTTGCTGGCATCAGTCGATACCCGGCCATATCACGCTGATCGGCAGCGGTGGCGGCCTGAAACCGGCGCATGCCGGGCAAAGCTATTTTTTTCTGGGATCATCGCTCGGGTTCACATAGGTGATGTCCCATGGCCCCGTACCGTGAAGCTGCACGATGGTTTCTTTATTCGTCCAGGCGAAATGGTTTGTTCCGGGCGGCATGATGGCAGTGCTACCTGACGATAATGCCCTGGTCTGTTTTTTGTTCAGCTTGTCCCCCATTCCCAGGTTAAACGTGCCGGACAAGACCGTGACGTGCTCGAGAACCGGATGTGTATGCGCCGGGATTTCGTAATTGGCAGGGAATTTCAGGCGGACCGTGAACGGTTTCGCTTCGTTCACCGGCCCTTCGATAACGGCGGCTTTCGCGCCTGGCGGCAGCGACGGCACGTCGGCCCACTTGAGATCCTTGGGCGTAACGATGATGTGGCCAGCCTGTCCTTGTGCCGCTGTCATTGGTGAGGTGACTGCGGTAATGCCGACTGTTGCAGCCACGAAAATTGCGTGAAGTGCTTTCATGGTTCTCTCCTGGATTCGTCAAGGGCAATATGTCGCGGCGGCGTTAGGATCTTTCCAGCCTGTGTGATACCGATCGAGGACTGCTTGACCTGCTACAGGCAGTGTAGAAGAAGATGAATGACTTCGTAATAACGATTTTGGAAGAGTATTGAACGATATCTAAGTCGATGGCGTGAACCGATATTGATCTGTTCAGCCGCGGTAATAAATAAAGAAACCGGGGCCGCGACGAATGGAATTCGACACTCTGGCCGCTCTGCTCGCCGCAACTTCTTGCCCGCTTAATACGGAACAGAAACTTATTGCATATAATTCCAATTTACCTCGCAGTTTGCAACCCGCTTTCGAAACCCGCTTTCAAATCAACGACCGATAGGAATCCACATGGCTTACCCAAATACCCAACTGATGATCGGCGGCCAATGGCAAGATGCGGCCGATGGCCGCAGCCTTGCTGTTGTCAATCCCGCCAACGGCAAAGAAATCGGGCGCGTCGCCCATGCCGGCATTGCCGATTTGGACCGGGCGCTGGCCGCCGCGCAAAAAGGCTTTGAGCAATGGCGCGACGTACCGGCGGTCGAACGCGCAAAGATCATGCGCCGCGCGGCCGGTTTGATGCGGGAGCGTGCAGGCGATATAGCGGTCATCCTGACCCAGGAGCAGGGCAAGCCGCTGGCTGAAGCCAAAATAGAAGCCATGGGCTCTGCTGACATTATCGAATGGTTCGCCGATGAAGGTATGCGGGTCTACGGACGGGTAGTGCCAGCACGCAATCTAACTGTACGGCAGTTGGTGTTAAAGGACCCGGTAGGACCGGTGGCTGCGTTCACGCCGTGGAATTTTCCGATCAATCAATGCGTACGGAAGATGTCGGCAGCGCTTGCCACCGGATGCTCGATTATTCTCAAGGCGCCCGAAGAAACGCCGGCTGCGCCGGCCGCGCTGGTCCAGGCCTTCATCGATGCAGGATTGCCTGCGGGCGTGGTGGGCCTGGTATTCGGGAATCCCGCCGAAATCTCCAACTACCTGATTGCGCATCCCGTTATTCGCAAAGTCACCTTCACCGGATCGACCCCCGTAGGCAAGCAATTGGCCGCATTGGCCGGCAAGCATATGAAGCGTGCCACCATGGAGCTGGGCGGCCATGCTCCGGTGATCGTGGCGGAGGATGCCGATGTGGATCTCGCGGTCAAGGCGGCTGGCGGCGCCAAGTTTCGCAACGCAGGCCAGGTCTGCATCTCGCCAACCCGGTTTCTGGTGCATGAAAGCATACGCAACGACTTTGCGGCCGCGTTGACGAAGCACGCGCAAGGTATCAGGGTTGGCGATGGCGGCGCCGATGGCACGCAAATGGGACCGCTTGCGAACAGCCGCCGGCTGACGGCCATGGCGGAGTTTACGAAAGATGCGGTGGAGCGTGGCGCGTCGGTAGCGGCAGGCGGTGAACGCATCAGCGATGTGGGCAATTTCTTTGCGCCTACCGTGCTGATCGATGTACCGCTTGAGGCCAGGGTATTCAACGAAGAACCGTTCGGGCCTCTGGCTGCGATCCGTAGCTTCAACACGCTCGATGAAGCCATTTCCGAGGCGAACCGCTTGCCCTACGGTTTGGCCGGTTATGCGTTCACGCAGTCACTGAAGAGCGCGCATCTGCTGGCACAACGCCTTGAACTGGGAATGCTGTGGATCAATCAACCCGCCGCGCCCTGGCCTGAAATGCCGTTCGGCGGCATCAAGGACTCCGGCTATGGCTCGGAGGGCGGGCCTGAGGCGCTGGAAGCTTACCTTAACGTTCGGTCGGTTTCCATTATGAACGTCTGACCAGTCCTGCTGCATGGACGGCGCCGGTATCGACGAATCGATACCGGCGTCAATCGCCTGGCCAGCCAGTCGTTCGGCATTGCGGCGCCATAGCATGCCGGTCTTGCGTCACATGCCATTTGAAGCATTATGTGTACTGGACCAGGATGCCCAGCTTATGCGACGCGGCTGTTTTCAGAAAGGTCTTCAGGGCTGCAAAATATTCAGTCAAATATTCTCTGCGGTCATGGCGATCTTCTGACCAGATCCCCTCGGGATAAACGCCCTTCATTTTTGACGGAATAAATTGCGCAAGTAGTTCCGCACCGGAGATTGCGTCATATTCCCGCGCAATTGCTGCGACTTCGTTACTTATCAGGCACATGGCGGGACCATAGCCCACCTCAACGTCGCCAACCAGCATCCCGTCCTCGAACAAATTCTTGCATTGGCCATCTGATATCAGTTGCTTCAGACAGTAGTTGATGCCATCCCAGGATTTGTCCATATCGAGTTCATGCCGCTCATTCTCCGCGTAGTCAAAAGCGGGAATCCGTGGCGGCCATTCTTTTTTCTGTCCAATCAGGCGGGAGAGTATTCCGGGCGGCTTCGACTGGCCAATTTCCTTTAGGTACATTGATGAGTCGTCCGGATCGACGATAAGCCAAACCTGCGGTGGGTCGGCCATGATGATGCTTATTTTCTCGTCGCTCAACGTCTGCGCGGCCATACAAACGCCCATGAAGTCTCCAGATGTCTAACGGTTAAAAGATTGCGAGTTGACAGTGGCCGGT
>JAQGMO010000103.1 GCA_028292315.1 Herminiimonas sp.
CAGGGCGCGCATTTCCTGCTTCGGCTTGGTGTGGATGGCGTACCAGAACATCGGAGTCCAATGTAGGCTGGAAACCGCCGATTCTAATATGCCCACCGATACCGGGCAAATTGTTGGAAGGATGGCACTGCCGGAATGGCACGACAGCACTGGCGCAGCCAAGGGCCGGCGAGAGGTCGCATCGGGTCGCATCGGGGAAAGCCATCAAACAAGCTGCGCCGGAAAGCTGGCAGGCCGGCGCGAAATGTCAGCGCGCAAAAACCTGCTGGTCGTGGGATGGATAGACATCAGGCATGCGGTCACGATCCACCGGATCGGCCCCCTGCGCTCCCGTCCCACGGCCAGCAGGTTCTTGTAACTCATTGTAGTCGCCGGCGCGGAACCAGCTTTGCGAGCCATCAACGCAGGCTGTATGTGCTTGGCCTACACGCGGGGCCAGAAAACCGGAAGTCGTCGTGAAGGAAAGCGTGAAGTGCGCGCCGATCGCACGCGCAGAAAAAAAACGAAGCAAGCCGATAGGCCGGATTCTGTTACGGCGCCTGGCGAACCAGGCGCTATGACAGCCATTCATCTAGGCCTGCGATTACTCGCAGGCTCAAGCTTCCTACCCGCACGCTCCGCGAGCAACATCATCGCGTGCCTATTTGGAATTGCTCCAGGTGGAGGTTACCGCGTTTCACCCTTCGTGAACCTTGCCGGCTTGCGCCGCGTTCCCGAAGACTCGTCTCTGTGGCCCTGTTCCGCGCCTTGCGACGGACGGCCGTTAGCCGTCACCCTGCTCTATGGAGTCCGTACCTTCCTCCCGCCATCGTTGTTGGTCAACCGGGGTTGCAACAATGGCCAGCGGCTGTCTGGCTTGCTTCAGCCTTATTGTAACCGATCGCGGTACCTGATCCGGTACAAGCCGCGGTTAAATCAGGATTGCGAACGGGTTGAAAAAAAGCGCATCATTTCCTTCGATGCATCTGGTCCCTTGCCATCGGTATAACTGCCGCGGCTGCTGCCCCCGGACCAGGCATGGCCGGCGCCATGCACCAGCCACTGCTCGGCAATCACGCGGCCGGCATCGTCCGAATGGACGGTACGCGTATAAGCATGGCCGTCCGGCACCTTGGCGCGTGACTGCGTGCCCGCTGCGCCACCAGGAATCGCCCCGGTCACGATCTGATCGCCATTGCGCGGATGAACCGTCTTGTCGCGGTCGCCATGGAACACGATCACGGGGATGGCCTCCGACCCGGATTTCGTCGCGCCGGCATGTCCGCGCCGCGCCGCATCGCCCTTCATCGCTGCCAGCGCCGACGGTAAATCATGGGCGGAGGCATAAGGCAATCCCGAGTGTATGCCGACCGCGGCATACAGTTCCGGATAAGTGGTGCCCATGATGATCGCCATCGCGCCGCCGGCCGACAGCCCGGCGATGTACACCTGGCGCGGGTCGACTTGCCAGGTCTTGATGATTTCCTGCGTCATGCCCGCGATGATTGAGGGCTCGCCCTGGCCGCGGCGCTGATCAACCGCATTGAACCAGTTCCAGCATTTCGATCCATTGGCCGACTGCGCCTGGGCCGGATAGAGAACCAGGCATGGCTTTTGTTCGGCAATCTCATTCATGCGGGTACCTGCCGCGAAGTCGTCCGGATTCTGGGTGCAGCCATGCAGCATCACCACCAGCGGCAGCGGCTGTCCCTGGTAGCCGCTCGGAACATACAGTTTGTAATGACGCGTGCCGGCCTGGCCAGTGAAGACCCCGGCCAGAAAGCGGCCGCCTGCGCCGGTATCGGGCTGTGCGGGCTGTGCGGGCTGCGCGAACGGCGGAACCGCCGACGGCGCTTTGAATGCATACGCATCGGGCGGTGAAGCCAACCCGAGCCCGGCCAGCAGGTCGGGAACGAACCCGTTGACCGCCCCCGGTTTGCCGGCCCACGCAGGCGGCGCATTAATATCACGCATGCCGGCGGACGGCGCCTGCGGCATTGCGCCGAAGCCCTGACCGGCCTCCGGCATCATTTCTTTCAGCGTCTGCTGAATTTTTTCAGTTGCCGCAAGCGCGCCATTTTGTTGCAAAAGATTGGCCGCGTCGCGCATCGCCGCAAACATTTTTTCATTCATTTTCATTGGATTCTTTCGAAGGTCGGTTTTAACGGATTCGATCGGCCAGCGCGGCTTTGACCGCAGCGCTGGCATGCAGGGCGCCGAGCACGCTGATCGAATCAATCGTGGCAAGCGCCAAATCAGGCGTGACATCGGGTGCGATACTGGCCAGACCCAGCACCTGGATCTGCAGCTTCTGGCCTGCTTCGCGGACCGCTTCAAGGTCGGCGCGCGAGTAATGCTGCAGTCCCAGGACCATGCTCTTGCGCGCGACGGTTTGCCGCACGACGTCGGCATGCGTGGTGAGCTGGTTGCGGATCGCGGTCCTGATCAGATCAGTCCGGTTGGAATAAAAACCTTCCTGCACCAGCAGATCGATTTGGCCAAGATCGACCAATCCCAGGTTAATGGTTATTTTCTCGGTCTCGCTGACTTTCGGCCGTAGTTCCTGAACACCCATATCATTCCGCCTATTATAAATAACATCCATTTGGATTCCATACACCATCTGTATGGATGTTATTTTAGGCCAGTTCACCTCAATGTCAAGGTTTACCGTTCATGCCCGGCTTCGCAACAGACGTTCGACCGCCGCTTGCATTTGCTCGTAAGAAACTGCCCCCTGGAGCGGAAGCGCGTGCGACCATCCGGCATCGGGATGCCGCAGCAGCATGATAGGCACCCCGGTAATACCAAGGTCCTGGCCGAGAGCTTCGTCTTCCAGGACACGCTGCGTATAGTGGCTATTCTCCAGGGCATCCCGCAGCGGCTCGATCGGCAGGCCGGCCGATTCCGCAATCGCCAGCAGCACCGGGGTCTGGCCGATATCCCGGCCCTCTTCAAAAAATGCGCGAAACAGCGCTTCATGCATTGCGTCGAATTTCCCTTGGATCCGCGCATATTCGGCCGCCTCCATTGCCTTGCGGCTGCGCGGCTGTACCGGCGGCAGCCTGAGCGTCATGCCGCGCTGGCGCGCCATCGGGTATACCGAGCGCTCCCAGGTAGTATGTAAATACTCGCCCGCCGGATCGAGCGTCGGATGCGGGTCGGGCCGCAGCTCGAACCCGCGCCAGGTAATCTCCAGGTTGGTTCCGGCTGACTGCTGCAGTCGTTTTAGTTCCGGCAGTTGCAGGTAGCAAAACGGGCAGACATAGTCGCTCCAGACGTCGATGTGGATCTTGGATGTGTTGTTCATGATATTGATTAGTAGTCGGGTTGATTTTCCTTGCTGCGCCAGGAGCCTGCGCAAGCCCATTGAGGCGTCGGCGGAAACGATTTGGAAAAATCGCGTCCAGCCTTGTTCACTATGACTGATGTTGCGTCATTTTGATCCTGCGAATTAGCGCCGCGACCAGGCAGGCATATTTTGGCGGGCTGCGCACGGAGCTTTATACCGCATGGCGTTTTCCCAATTCGGCAAAGTGCGCCGCAGCAATTATTCGGCTACCATTCGACCCATGGAAAAAACAATAGCGGTTGGTGACGGCGCGCGGCGCGCGGCAGGAGTTGCGGCGGTTGTAGTCATGATGATAGCCACGCTGTGGCGTGCCTTCGGCGGTCCGTCATCATTATCCATGGTGCTGGTCCTTGCGTTAATTTTGCTTATCATTGCCGAGTATCGCAATATCCCATCGAGTCTGCGCACTACTTCACTGATCCTTTTTTCGGTCGGCCTGCTTTTGCTGCCGTTTGCCAAAAACCCTTACGACGCGGTAGAGCGCGGGGTGTTTGTGGCTGGCCTGTTGCTCAGCCAGATGGCGAGCGTAATACTGCTCGCGCGCTGTGCGCTGCGCAGCCCTGCGGTTCATGCAGTGGGCCGCGGCCTGCGGGCACGCCCCCCGCAAAGGCGTTATGTGTCGTTCACCATCGCAAGCCAGCTGTTTGGGTCGATGCTGGGCCTGGCCGGCGCGAATATCATGTTCGTGATGGCTTCCGCGCCGGATGAGCCAAGCAATCCGGACAAGACCGCGGCCATCGTCGCCATTACACGAGGATTTACCGCGGCCGGCTTCTGGAGCCCGATGTTCGGCAACATGGCGATCCTGCTGGCGCTTTATCCTTCGCTGCACTGGGCTAACGTTTTTCCCATGGGCGTCGCCTTGGCGCAGGTAGCAATTATCGTCGGCGTGCTGATGGACCGGTATGGCCGGCATTCCATGCACACGGCCGCAACCGCGGCGCCCGCCGCAGCCGATCCAGTGCCGGCGCATCATGTCGTGCGCGATGCGCTCCCGCTGCTAAGCCTGATGCTGGGATTACTCGGGACAATACTCGCCACCAGCAAGGTCCTGACCATCAGCGTGACCGCGACCATCATCCTGATCGGACCGCTGGTCGCCCTTCTGTTCAATATCATTATGGCGCCGCGCGGACGCCGTTTGACCGAAGGGCCGCGCAAGTTGGGCGAGGATGCGTTGAATTTCTCAAAACTCTCAAGCGAAGCCATCATCTTTGCCGCAGCGGGATGCGCCGGAACGATCATGGCGGACGCTTTCCCGGCCGCGTGGATTCTCGAAGTCAGCGGCGCGCTCGGCGGAAACACGTTTCTCGGGATTGCATTTCTGATGCTTAGCATCATGTTCATGGGGCTGGCGGGCATACATCCGATCCTGTTGGCCGTGTTCATGGCATCGACCATCACACCGGAAGTATTATCGTTGCCGCCGCTGACGCACTTTTTGGCGATCCTGACCGGATGGGGAATATCCGCCTGTATCAATCCCTACTCCCTGGTCTCGATGACCGCCGGGCGTTACGCCGGCACCGGGCTTTACCATATCAGTCTTGGGAAAAACTGGTTTTATGCCTTGATCAATGTGCTGGTCATGGCGCTCATTCTGACGCTGTTGTCGATTGCCCTGCAATGACAGGGCGGCCGGCACGGACGCGGATGGAATCGTCTATCCCATGATTCCGATCTGCCACGGAACGAACTCGTTATCGCCGAGCCCGAGTTCTTCGCTCCTGGTGGTGTCTCCGGACGCGGTGCGCAGCAATTGCTCGAAGATCTTTTGACCCATTTCCTCGATCGTCGCGGTGCCATCGACCACTTCGCCGCAATTGATATCCATATCCTCTTCGAGCCGGCGGAACATCGGCGTATTGGTCGCCAGCTTCAGCGACGGCACCGGCTTGGCGCCGAAGCAGGAACCGCGGCCGGTGGTAAATGCAATCAGGTTGGCGCCGCCGGCGATCTGGCCGGTCGCGGAACAGGGGTCATAGCCGGGCGTGTCCATGAAAACCAGTCCCTTGGTTTCAATCGGCTCGGCATACTTGTATACAGCCATGAGCGGTCCGGTGCCGCCTTTCATCGCCGAGCCCAGCGACTTTTCAAAAATGTTTGCCAGGCCGCCGGATGAATTGCCCGGACTGACCTTGCCATTGATCTGGACGTCGCGGCCCACCGAATACTCTTCTTTCCACCAGCGGATCCGCTCAACCAGCTGTTCGCCGACGCCGCGGTTCACGGCACGGCAGGTCAGCGTATGTTCGACGCCGTAGATCTCGGGCGTCTCGGAAAGAATCGCGGTGCCGCCGTGCCGCACCAGGATATCCATTGCCGCGCCCAGCGCGGGATTGGCGGAGATCGAAGAAAATCCATCCGACCCGCCACATTGCAGCCCAACCGCCAGGTGGCTGGCCGGAACCGGCTCGCGCGCGACCCGATTGGCTTCCGGCAGCAGCGCTTCAACCGCCGCGACGCCGGCTTCGATGGTTTTGCGCGTGCCGCCGGTTTCCTGCATGACGAAGGTGTGCAGCCGGGGACCGATCTCGAGCTTCTCGTTTGCGAGCAGGCTGCTGACCTGGTTGCGTTCGCAACCCAGTCCGATCACCAGGACCGCGGCAAGATTGGGATGGCGAATATAGCCGGCCAGCGTGCGGCGCAGCAGATCCATCGGTTCGCCGGTCATTTCCATGCCGCAGCCGATCGAATGGCTGAATGCGACCACGCCGTCCACGTTCGGAAATGCAGCCAGCCGCTCCGATGTGAAGTGGTCGGCGATGCGCCGCACCACTGTAGCGGAGCAATTGACGGTCGAGATGATGCCGACGTAATTGCGCGTGGCGACCTGACCGTTGTCCCGCACGATGCCCTGGAATGTCGCGCGTTCCGCTTCCGGCAGCAAGTCGACCGGGCGGTAATCCCGCGCAAACGCATAATCCCGGTCGAACTCGCGGAACGCCATGTTGTGCCCATGAACCCAGGTGCCGGCCGCGATATCGACGGAGGCGAACCCGATGATGACATTGTACTTTCTGATCGGCTCGCCTTTGTCGATTTGCCGGGCCGCGATCTTGTTCCCGGCCGGTATCTGGCTGCGCGCGGTGCAGCCCAGGCTCGCCAGCGGCGCGCCGATCGCCACCTCGGCGCGCGCGATCACGACATTGTCTTCCGAATGGAGACGGATGACCGGATCGGCAAAAGATTTTTCGGCTGGCTTGTTCATCGCGTGGGTCCTGATCTTGGGTGGATTTAGGGGGCTGCCTAGGTGGCTTCGATGCGCATTTGGGGCGTGATCTGCGCGGGATCGGTGCGCAGCTCGAGCAGCGCCGGGCGGCCGGCCGCCTGCGCCCGCGCAAACGCGGCGGGGAAGGCCTCGCTGGTTTCGACCCGCTCGCCGTACGCGCCGAACGATTGCGCCAGCGCCGCAAAATCCGGCCCCTGAATATCGGTCGCGCTGACGCGCCCGGGAAAGCGCTTTTCCTGGTGCATGCGGATCGTTCCGTACATGCCGTTGTTTACCACGATGATCACCACTGGCGCCTGATACTGGATTGCGGTTGCGATCTCCTGCGGATACATGAGGAAGCAGCCGTCGCCGGAGAAGCAGACAACGGTTCTGTCAGGATAGCGCATTTTAGCGGCGAGCGCGGCCGGCAAGCCGTACCCCATGACGCCACAGGTCGGTGCAAGTTCGGTGCGGGACCTGCGGTATTCGTAAAAACGATGCACCCAGACCGTGTAATTGCCGGCGCCATTGGCGAGAATTGCGTTGTCGGGCAAGACCTGGTTGAGATGCGCCATGACCGATCCCATGTCGACGCCGCGGTGTTCTGCATGCGTTGCCGGCACTTTGCTGAAAGCAAGATGGTCGCGGCGCGCGTCGGCGGTCCATCCGGCCCACGGCACCGAGGCTGGGGCCGGCAGGCTTTTCAGCATGGCAGCGCCGGCATTGACCGCGGTCTGGATCGCGAGGTCAGCCTGGTAGACCCGGCCGAGTTCCGCCGGGTCGGCGTGCAGGTGCACCAGGCGCTGGGCGCTGCGCGGCGGTGTCAGCAGCGTGTAGCCGTTGGTCGCGATATCGCCCAGGCGGGTGCCGACAGCCACGATCAGGTCGGCCTGTTCCACTCGTTTGGCCAGGTTCGGATTCACGCCCAGGCTGAGATGCCCCGCATAGTGCGGACGGCGATTGTCAAACAGGTCCTGGCGCCGGAATGCGCAGGCCACCGGCAAATTCCACGCGTCGATAAAAGCGGCAAAATCGGCGCATGCCTGCTGGCTCCAGTTTGCGCCGCCGGCGATCACCAGCGGGCGGCTGGCCTTCGACAGTTCGGCTGCGAGCGCTTCCACGTCGGCCGGCGTCGCCGCACCGGCGACCGGCTGCCAGGGTCCGGTATCGGCGACGGTACAGATTTCGCTCAACACATCTTCCGGCAGCGACAGGACGACCGGCCCCGGGCGCCCCGAGGTTGCGCACTGAAAAGCGCGCGCCAGATATTCCGGAATCCGTGCCGGATCGCTGATTTCCGCCACCCACTTGGCCATGGTGCCGAACACCGCCGGATAATCCACTTCCTGAAACGCCTCGCGGCCGCGATGCTCGCGCGCCACCTGCCCGACGAACAGGATCATCGGCGTTGAATCCTGTTGCGCGATATGCACGCCGACACTGGCATGGGTCGCGCCCGGCCCGCGCGTGACGAAACAGATGCCGGGACGACCGGTCAGCTTGCCGTCCGCTTCAGCCATATCGGCCGCCGCCCCTTCATGTTTGCAAACGACGGTCTCGATTTCGGGGTAGTCATACAAGGCGTCCAGCACATCCAGGTAGCTCTCGCCCGGCACGCAAAACACCCGGTCGGTTCCATGCAAGCGCAGTGCGTCGACCAGGATCCGGCCGCCCGAGCGGGGTGACACAGGGCCGGACATTGCGGAGCCGGCGGATTGAGTAGCTTGTGCGGTAATGTTCATGTCTGGTAGCGGTCAGTTAGCAGTCAGTTCGGGTAAATCGGCTCGCACTTGCATGTCGAGCGCAAAGCGCCGAAGTTAATAATGTAATCGGCATGATTGTCGCAAAGTCCTGGTTGCATTGTTCCAGCATTTCTGCAATTCTGATATGCCCTGGGCGCAGCCACCGGTCCTACTTTTACATTATCCTGATCTAATGAAAACAATTGACCCATCCGCACCCGGCATACTGATCACCGCCGACGCGCTTCGCAACCTTGTTTACATGCTGTGGAAGCAGGCCGGCAGTAACGACAGGGAAGCCAGCCTGATCGCCGATCACCTGGTGCAGGCGAATCTGTCCGGCCATGATTCACACGGCGTGGGCATGATCCCGCGTTATGTCGCGGTGCTGCGAGACGGCGCGCTTCACCTGAACCAGCACGCCCGGATAGTGCGCGACGCCGGCGCCGTCCTGACCATTGATGGCGGCGCCGGCTTCGGCCAGGTGATCGCGCACGAGGCAATGGAACATGGCATCGCCAAGGCGAAAAAACTCGGCATTTGCGCGGTCGGGCTGCGCAATTCACACCATGTGGGTCGAATCGGCCACTGGGCTGAACAATGCGCCGCGGAGGGACTGGCGTCCTTCCATTTTGTTAACGTGGCAGGCTTTGCCCAGGTGGCGGCGTTTGGCGGCATCGACGGACGCTTCGGCACCAACCCGTTCTGCGCCGCTTTTCCGCGCAGCGGCCAACCGCCTCTGGTATTGGACTTTGCGACCAGCAGCATTGCGGTCGGAAAAACGCGAGTTGCCTACAACAAGGGCGAGCAGGTACCCGAGGGCTGTCTGATCGACCATGCGGGCAGGCCGACCACGGAGCCGAAAGTGATACATGAAGCGCCATTCGGATCGCTGAAACCGTTCGGCGGGCACAAGGGTTTCGGGATGGCGGCCATGTGCGAAATTTTTGCCGGCGCGATGACAGGCGGCTTCACCACCCGCGCCGAGACCCGCAATGAAAGCGGGCCCATCATTAACTGCATGCTGTCGGTGCTGATCGACCCGGCGGCGTTCGACGCGCCGGATGCGCAGGCTGAAGCCGATGCCTTTGTCGCATGGGTCAAGGCGTCGCCGACGCTCGACGGCAAAGGCGAAATTTATTTTCCAGGCGATCCGGAGCGGGCACGGCGCGCAGCGCGCGGCGCCGAGGGCATTGCGATCGACCATACCACCTGGAACCAGATTATTGCGTCGGCACTGGCGGTCGGCGTGCCGGCAAGCGAGATGGAGTCGCTTGCCAGTTCCTGATGTCCCATATTCACTTTCGCATGACCGCCGGCGCAGACCGGTCCATCAATAAAGGAGACTACCATGGCAATCGGGCACACCATCGGCGCACTCATCTGCGCGGCGGCACTGGTTTCAGGGACCAACACTGTTTTTGCACAGGATAAATGGCCGAGCAAACCGATCACCTATGTCGTGCCGTTCGCGGCCGGCGGCACCACCGACATCCTGGGACGGCTGATCGGGCAGCGGCTCGGACCGGCGCTAGGCACCACGGTCATCATCGACAACAAACCTGGCGCCGGCGGCAACATCGGGTCAGACTTCGTTTCCAAGGCGGCGCCGGACGGTTATACCATTCTCGGCGGGACCATCAGTTCGCATGCGATCAATATCAGCCTGTACCCGAAGATGCCGTATGATCCGGTCAAATCATTCATGCCGATCACCCTTATCGGCACCCTGCCCAATGTCCTGGTGGTTAACGCCACCAGTCCGTTCCGCACCGTGCAGGACGTGATTGCCGCGGCCAAGGCCAAGCCGGAATCCATTTCCTTCGGTTCCTCGGGGAATGGCACTTCGCAGCACCTGTCCGGCGAACTGTTCAAATCGATGTCGGGCGCCAGCATGCTGCATGTGCCGTACAAGGGCAGCGCGCCGGCCATGCAAGGGCTTCTTGGTGAACAGGTCACGCTGGTTTTTGAAAATGCCCTGGCTGCCATACCGCTGGTAAAATCCGGCAAATTACGGGCGCTGGCAGTGACGTCGGCCACCCGCGACCCGGGCTTGCCCGAGGTTCCGACGATTGCCGAATCCGGCTTGCCCGGTTATGAGATCGTTTCATGGCAAGCCATCTTCGCGCCGGCCGGCACGCCGCAGGCCATCATTACACGACTGGAAAGCGAGATCGGCAAAATCGTCCAGGAACCCGAGATGAAGGCGCGCCTGCTGGCGGTCGGCGTGAACCCGTCGGGCGCCGGCGCGGCGGAACTTGGCTCGTTCCAGAAAGCCGAAGTGGCAAAATGGGGCAAGCTGATCAAGGATGCCAATATCAAGCCGGAATAAGCCGGCAGGGTGGCCGGCACTGATCGTCCAGCCGCTTTTCCGCCGCACTTTTTGACTTCCATTCTTTAATCGACATGACTGAACACCTGATTCCCACTCCCGCCCTGCACCACTGGGTAATGGATCTCTGGCTGGCCGCCGGCTCGACCGGGCGCGAGGCCACCCTCACCGCCGATCACCTGGTCGGCGCGAACCTTGCCGGACATGATTCGCATGGCGTCGGCATGGTGCCGCGCTATGTCAACTCGTGGCTGGCGCAGGAGCTTCAGCTGAACCGCCATGCCGCGGTGGTGCAGGACAGCGGCACCATGTTGACAGTCGACGGCCAGCGCGGCATGGGCCAGGCAGTCACCTTCGAGGCAATGGAACTCGCCGTCGCACGGGCACGCGAACATGGCGTATGCATAATGGGCTTGCGCAACGCGCATCATCTCGGACGCGTCGGCCACTGGGCCGAGCAGGCGATTGCCGCTGGCCTGGTGTCGGTGCATTTCGTGAATGCCGTGAGCAAGCCGATTGTCGCGCCGCACGGCGGCACGCAAGGGCGATTCCTTACCAATCCATTCACGGTGGGTATTCCAGTCCCCGGGCGGGCGCCGGTATTACTTGATTTTGCCACCAGCGCGATTGCACTCGGCAAAGTGCGCATGGCCTATAACAAGCAGGTCAAGGTGCCGCCCGGATCGCTGCTCGACCGGCATGGCGCCGTCACTGATGATCCGGCCGTCATGTTTCCCGAACCGGGAACGCCGCCCGGCGCCTTGATGCCTTTTGCCGGCCACAAGGGACATGCGCTCGCAATGGTATGCGAACTGCTGGGCGCCGCCCTCACCGGCGGCGATACCACGCGGCCGGCCCACGTGACCATGAAACATGCAATATGGAACAATATGCTGACGATCGTGTTCGACCCGCAACGCATGGGCACAGCCGATGTGTTCGGCGACGAAGTCAATGCCTTTGTCGAATGGGTACAGTCGGCGCCGTTACAGGAAGGCAGCGATCCGATCATGATGCCGGGCGAGCCGGAACAGCGGATGCGCAGGGCGCGCGCGGCTGCCGTTCCGATTGATGAAGGGACGCTGGCGCAGATGGACGAGGCGGCCGCCGCGGTGCAGCGTGCGCGCGGACAATCGCCGGGACCGTTATCGGCGCTTGCGGTGCCCGCTGCTTAACCGCCCCTGGCTGCACGGGACGGCGGCTGGCGGGACCGGTCAGCGAAACAGCTTCGGGCCGTCCTCAAGCTTGCGTAACACCGCGTAGCGTCCGCCGACTACCTGCACTAGAAGAACCGTGTAATGGTCTTTCAGGTACTGGTGCCAACCGGCCATCATTTCAGGATTTAAATCACACAGGGAAATGCCCTGAAATTTTGCATTCGGGTCAAGTTCCACTGAAACAAAAGCAGCCGTTTCTTCAAGCACCTTGAAATGCTCGGTTCGTACTTCAATCGGATCATCCATTTCAGGCTCATCCTATTCTTGCCGATGCCGCAACGCGACGGTCTTCCGCGACGCTGCGTGGTTGACGCGGAAGGCAAATCAGCCCGGCCGGATTCAGGCGATCCAGGCCAATGTTCTTTTCCATTTCATGCCTCACGCCGTATTTCCGGGCAGACTGGAAAATGGTGACGGCTTCAATTAAGCGTAGCCGGTGTTCCCTTTAAATTGAAGAGAACGGCAGCACAAAAAATGCGGGGGCGCCGCAAGCGGGGCTCAGGAGGGATCGGTCTGAATCAATTGCAAAACTGTCCGCATCCTATCGGGAATACTACTTGGCTTTCGTGTGTCGCGATCGACATAAACATGCACGAAATGCCCTTGTGCGGACGCATTATCCTCGTCATTGCGAAAAATGCCGACCTCGTAACGTACGCTTGAATTGCCCAGTTTCGCTACACGCAAACCGGCGGTCACACTATCGGGGAAAGCGATCGATGCAAAGTAATTGCATTGCGTTTCGATCACCAGGCCAATTACCGGGCTGTGTTCAATATCGAGGGCATCGTTGACAACCAAAAATTGATTAACGACGGTATCGAACCAGCTGTAATAGACGACGTTGTTGACATGGCCGTAAGCATCGTTGTCCATCCAGCGCGTGGTGATTGGAAGAAAATGCTTATAGTCGCTGCGTGTACTTGCCTGTGGCTTCATTGGATACTATCTCATGAGGTCCGGGAGAATCGGGCCGCCTTGCGAACCGCCGGGCTAATCCATCACCTCTTCGGCCAATTCCGTCAGGCGCGCTCGTGCTTCACTGATGGGCACAACATCGCTAGTTCATATTGGCATAAGAGGCTCCTTACCTTATCACTTAATGGATGCTGTGACATATCGTTAATATTAGGCGTTGTGATTAAACCTGTTATGGGGCCAGGTCTTGCAACCCAACATTCAGGTAGCAATCAAGGTCAGATGCGACGGCCGGCGAACCCGACCGGCCGGCGCGTGTAGCGCCAAAGATTCCAATGGGACGACTGGCGACGCCAAAGGAAATCGCCGAGCCTATTAAAACAGGCCAAAAAATCACTTGTCGCCCGCCGGGCAGTCTACGTTGTCAGCAGCAGATAACTTCCAAGCGCCAGTAGCCCGGCAAGGAAGCAGGCGCGAAATACGGCCGGACGCACGCGGCGCCGGATCAGCTGCCCGGCAAACATGCCTGCGAGCGCGGGAACCACGGCTATCAGGGAAGCCTCCGCGACTGAAGTGCGGAACGAGCCCTCCAATGCAAGCCCGGCGGCCAGAGCCAGGGTCGATACCGTGAATGCGATTCCCAGGGCCTGGATCAGGTCGTCTTTTTGCAGGTTCAGCGCCTGCAGATAAGGCACCGCGGGAATGACGAACACCCCGGTGGCGGCCGTGACGATTCCGGTGACGGCGCCGGCCGGCGCCGACAGCCATGGCTCCGCCCAAGGCGAAACCGAGGGCCGAAACGATGCCAGGCCGGCGATTGCATACACCATCAGCGCTGCTCCCAGCCAGGCTGTCGCGTTTCGCACCGGCTCCATGGCCAGTACATACACCCCGGCCCAGGTGCCGACACAGATTCCGGCCAGCATGGGCCAAAGCCTGCGCAGCAACAATGCCAGATTCTTTCCAGCGGCCAGTTGCCAGACATTGGTGACGAGCGAAGGGACAATCAACAGCGCCGCCGCCTCCATCGGCGTCATTACCATGCCCAGAAGTCCGATTGCGACGGTGGGAAGTCCAAGGCCGATCACCCCTTTAACAATCCCCGCAAGAAGGAAGGTCAGGCAGACCAGCGCCGCGTCCTCCCGGGACCCAAGGCCCGACAAGGTGAAAAAATTTTCCATAGCGGGAGTGTGCAGGCTTTTCCCGCGTTTGGAAATGCGGAATAAACAGCGCCAGCCTTCGCGTCGTCCGAAGGCTATAAAATAGCCGCTCTGGAGGGCTCATGCGCTTTGACATCACGGATATGCGACTGTTTCTACATGTCGCGGAGGCAGGCAGCATTACGCGCGGCGCGGAACGCAGCCACATCGCGCTGGCTTCCGCGAGCGCCCGCATACGGGGAATGGAAGACACCCTGGGCGTTCCCCTTCTGGTACGCAGCCGGCACGGTGTTGAAACGACCGACGCCGGGCGGACCCTTATCCATCATGCGCGCCTGGTCCTCCGCCAAATCGAAGAAATGCATGGCGAACTGGGCGAGTATGCAAAAGGCGTCAAGGGCCGCGTCCGGCTTCTTTGCAACACCGCCGCCCTGACCGAATTCCTGCCCGAGGTGCTGCTCACCTTCATGTCTGCCTATCCAAACATCGATATCGATCTCGAGGAGCGGCCCAGCCATGACATCGTTCAGGCAATCGCGGGAGGGCAGGCCGATGTGGGCATCGTCGCCGACTCCGTCGACCTGGCCGGACTCGAAACCGCCCCTTTTCGCCGGGATCGCCTGGTAGTCGTCGCCGCAAACGGTCATCCCATGGTCAGCGCGCTACGCAAAGGCGGAAGCCCCGCCCTCGAGTTCGAAAACATACTCGATTTTGATTTTATCGGCCTGGCCGGGGACAGCGCGCTGCAGCGGCACCTGGCCGAGCATGCTGCGCGATCAGGCAAACGGATGAAATACCGCACCCGCCTTGGAAGCTTCGACGCGATTTGCCGCATGGTCGAGAACGGCGTAGGCATCGGGGTTGTTCCGGAAACGGCCGCAATTCGCTGCCAGCGCTCAATGGCGATCCAGCGCATTCCTCTCGCCAATCCATGGGCCGAACGTCAGCTCACTATCTGCGTGCGGCAATCTGAAACGCTCCCTTTCTTCACAAGGCAGCTGATCGACGCCATCAAGGCAAAGCCGTAAGAGCATCGACCAGCCACCTTTATAAGTGGCAAGCCGGTTCTACCGGTACACAAAGGTTTTGTTCGGCAAGAGTGTATCGGTACGGTCTACAGTCTTTCTATTAGTATGACTGTATCGCGGATCCGCATTGAGGAAAACCATGAAGGGCCTGGCTAACGTTCGCTCCGTTTCACTGGAAAAAAACGCGCTTCTCGTTTTAAGCTTGCGCGAGCCCTATTCGGTTTGCGTAACCAGTGGCCGCGCCTGGATTACCATGGAACGTGACCGGGACGACTACTGGCTTTCTGCCGGCGACACGTTCCTGCTTGCTCCCAATCCGCGGATCGTCATCGAGTCGGACTCGCCACGGACAGACCTCTATTTTGTTCGTTTTCCTGGCGTAGTGTCCGGCGCATTGTCCCGCTTGCGCCGGTTGACCTCCCCAGCTCCTGTCATCAATATGGTTTCTGCTTTCCAGAGGTAATGCCGGGACCCGGGCCGTTCCAACTCATTTCGACCTAAGCAGCCCATTTATCCGGCGGCGGAGGTGTCAGCTCAGACGCCACCGGCTCGATCTGGCCGCCGCGCAGCCACCAGAACAGCACCGCCATTAAAAACGGACCGACGAACAGGCCGAGCACGCCCAAGGTCGATACGCCGCCAAGCAAGCCGAACAGCACCGCAAGAAACGGCAGTTGGACACGATGGCCAATCAGCTTGGGGCGTACAAATTTATCAACCAGGAACAGTTCGAAGGCGCCCCAGCAAAACAATCCCAGTGCCGCACCGGCATTGCCCTGCCCCAGCAAAAACAGCGATACCAGGGTAAATGACAGGGGCGCGCCGCCGGGAATGAGCGCCATGTAACCGGTTATGACCCCGAGGAGGACTGGCGCGGGTGCCCCGGCTATTGAATACGCAATGCCCAGGACGATGCCTTCAAGCAGCGCTACCGAACACAGCCCGAGTGCGGTGCCGCGCACCGAAAGCGGCAGCAGGCGGCGAAATACAGGATAGTGCTTAGGCAGCAGGCGCTGGCCGGCAAAGTCTATGTAGCGCACAACGGCAGGGCCTTCAACGTACAGGACGAACAGCGTCAGCAGCGCGAGGAAAAGGTACAGGGCATTGGCGAGCACCGTAGAGCCCCAGGCGCCGACCGAACTGGAAAGATAAGGCGCCAAGTCCCCCGCTGCGTTCCTGATAAGCAGATTAAGCCCGCCGGGAACGGCAAGGTGTTCATTCCACCAGTTAATCACTGACTTCGCGACCATCGGCAAGCGGTATAGCCAATCCGGTGGGGGAATGCCGGTCTGGTTAAGCTCGCCGAGCAGGCGCTCTACCGTCGCCACTTCACTGCTCAGGGTATTGAACAGAAATATGGAAGGCCCGATAACACTGATCAGCAAGGCACCGATCAGGACAATGGCGCCGCCAACGCGCGTCCAGCCGCGGCGCAACATGTGTTCATGCAAAGGCCAGGTAATCACGGCAAGCAAACTCGCCCATGCGAGGGAGCCAAGGAAATGTTGGAGCAGCAGCGCCAGCGACAGCGCGAATACGAACGGAAGAAGTAAGGAGAGATAAGGCATGATGCGATATTCCGGGAAATGAACGCGCCCGTCAACCAGCTGAATCAAAACTAAATCTCCGGTTTTTCCGAACAGTCGGTAAATCCACCTTCACTTTTTCAAGAAATGTAACCTTGTTGCGATGGCTTTGATGAAACCAATGGAAGTCTCTGCAACCGGCGGTCATTGCAAAAGTTATCGCGGCCTGGTTAGAGATTCGGTCACTCGATCCCAATCCGCCTGCGTCATGACCATTGGCCAGCTGTTATGCCCGGCCCCTCGAATTTCCTGATAGGCAGCCGCCGGCACCGCCTTTGCCAGTGCTCTTGCATGACTTACCGGAATCACTTCATCGCGCTCGGCGCCGACAATCACCACGTTTCCAGGATAGGCGCTTAGCGCTGCAACCGTATCGAAGCGCTGGTGCAGCAAAAAACCGATGGGCAAGTGAAGAAACTTTGCATTGACCACATTGGCGAGTGAATCCCATGGTGTAATCAGTACCAGGCCGGCCACCTTCTCGCGATAATTTCCTGCGACTTCGGCCGCAATGCCGGCGCCAAACGATTCACCGAGAACGTAGATCGGGGCCGGCCATGTCGCGTAAGCCAGCCTGAAGTCTTCCATGGAAGCCGAAAGCGCGCTATTGATGGTCGCACTGCCTTCTCGCGCCCCGAACCCCGGATACTCGACCAGCACCGTGCGGTACCCGCGGAGGGTCAGTACGTCGACCAGGGCCGAGCGGTCGTCGACGGTGCCCGCGTTGCCGTGATAAACGATGACCGTTCCTTTCGCAGCGTTTGCCGGCTCGCAAATCTTTCCCCGGTATTTACCGTGGTCCGGCCATACCGCAGAACCAGGCGTGCATAGTGCCAATACGTCGCGACTGCCGCCGCCGATGCCTGGCTGAAGGATGATACTGTTCTGCCAGCCATAAAGCAGCGCAAGGAAAAGGCCGACTGTGATGAAACCTATTGCCATGATGATCAAGATATTCAGCATGCGGATGATCAGATTCCTTCAACGATCGGTAGCGGTGCCGCCATCGCGGCAAACCATAGTGCCACAATTCTTTACGCCTTATTGCCATATCAGAGCGCAATCATCCGGCATCGGGGACTGCCGCTGACGGCGACACCTGCATCCCGCCGCCGTAAAGCGCCCGGCACGGCATTCAACAAAATAGCCAACCTTTCGCTCAAACCGCTGTCCTATCAAAATTCTGTCTTTCCGCATCAACAGGTAGTCGAGCGAGAGTGGCCGCGCCGATTTTAAAGCCCCCCTATGCGCCACCCAAAGAAAAACCTATGGCAAGCACATCACCAGGAAAACGCTTTCTCGCCCGGGAAATGCCGGCGGAAATTGAAGTCGCGAAAGTACAGGGCAGTTTCGTATTCGATACGGAAAACAAGCAGTACATCGATTTCATCATGGGCTGGTGCGTCGGGAATTTTGGCTGGGGTAATCCGGCCCTTACCGAAAAGGCCAAGCAATTCAACGGCCCTGATTACGTCTACCCCGGTTATGCTTACCCACCCTGGGACGAACTTGCCGGGCTGCTCGCATCGATTGCACCGGGCAAACTGAAAACATGCTTTCGCGCGACCGGCGGGTCGGAAGCGGTGGACATCGCGCTACAGGCCGCCATGGTGCATACCGGGCGGCAAAAATTCGTGTCTCTCGAAGGCAGTTACCACGGCAATACGATAGGCGCCTTGAGCGTGGGCTCTTCCGAATACCGCGAGGCATGCCGTAACCTGCTCGCGCGCTGCTACAAAATCAAGCCGCCCCTGGGGGCGACGTCGCTGGATCGTGTGGAAAAGCTTTTGCAGCGCGAAGATGTTGCGGCCTTTATCATGGAACCGATCAGCATTAATCTCGGCGTGCTGATTCCGGAGAGGCAATTCATGACAGGACTGGCCAAACTGTGCAAAAAATATGGCACGCTGCTGATCATGGACGAGGTTGCCACGGGCTTCGGCAGGACCGGAACATTATTCGCCTGCGAGCAGTTTAACCTGGAGCCTGACATCCTGTGCATGGCCAAGGCCATCACCGGCGGCCTGGGCGGAATGGGCGCCGCCATCATGACGCCTGCAATTGCCAGGTCGATGGAAGACCGGGGCAACTTCTATTCAACTTACGGTTGGCATCCACGCAGCGTCAATGTGGCAATCGCGACGGTGCAATACCTGATCGAAAATCAAATACGCCTGCTGGACAATGTCGCTGCAATGAGCGGGTACTTCGATGAACGGCTGGCGCATATGGCCTTTAAGGAAACCCCTGAGCTGCGCATTGCCGGGCTGGCGATCGGCGTCGATGTCCATGACAAGGCTTACGCTTCCAGGGTACAGGCGAAGTGCCGCCGGGCCGGGCTATTGCTCACTGCGGAAGGAAGCACGCTGCTGATACTGCCGGCGCTGGATATCGATCAGCGTATTGCCGGACAGGGGCTGGATATATTGGAAAGCTGCGTCTGAGAGGTGGGCGCAGGGTGAGGCGTACTTCTACGGCGATTTCAAGCACTCAAAATGAAGAAGGCCCACCAGAGGGGAGCCTTCTTCATTTTGCCTGCACCACTCATACCAAGAACAAGGAAGCTTTATGAAGTACAGAAAGTTCCGGAGGTGGCTGCTTGATCACGGGGTGACAATCAAACCTGGATTAGTCATTTGGCGATTTCATAGTCCATCGTAAAAAAGTCAAAACCTTCAGGAAAATTTCGAAAAATCCGGCTTGCGCTTTTCAAAAAATGCGGTGAACGCTTCTTTCGCTTCCGGCGCCGCCAGCATCTGGCCGAAGTGCTTCATCTCGTCCGCCATCCTGGCCTCGATCGCCTCACTCTGGTCCGCTTTCATCAAGCGCTTGGTCGCCCTGATCGACGACGCGGGAAGCGCTGCCAGTTTCGCCGCTTGCGCAGTCGCGAAAGTTATCAGCTGATCAAGCGGCACAACCTTGTTGACCAATCCCATCTCGCGCGCCTCTTCCGCCAGAAAAGGTTCTCCGAGCATTAACTTTTCCGCCGCGCGCTGATGGCCAGCGATCCTCGCCAACAGCATGCTGGATGCAAATTCGGGGCACAGGCCGAGCTGGGTAAACGGTAAGGAAAATTTTGCATTATCGGCTGCATAGACCAGGTCGCAATGCAGCAGCAGCGTGGTGCCGATGCCGACCGCGGCGCCGGAGACCGCCGCCACCACCGGTTTCGATGCACCGCTCAGGGCAGCCATGAACCGCGCTACCGGGCTATCGGTTCCCTTCGGAGGATTCTTCAAAAAATCTTCCAGGTCATTGCCGGCCGTGAAAATCTGCGGCTTGCCGGCAATCAGGATCGCACGCACCGATGGATCGCCCTCGGCTTCATTCAGCGCATCCGCGAGCGCCTGGTACATCGCCGCAGTGATTGCATTCTTTTTATCCGGACGATTGAATTCGATGGTGAATATACCGCTGGCCTTGTTGCATGAAATGTCCATGAGAATCTCCGGTAGGCTTGTTTTCAGAATTATTTTGAAGATTAAAAAAAGGCCGTACAGCTTCTACCCGTACGGCCTTAGTATGAAATAAAGCGAAATAAAGCGCGATTACATACGTTCAAAAATACCGGCCGCACCCATGCCGGTGCCGACGCACATGGTCACCATGCCGTATTTCAGGTTCTTGCGCCGCATCGCATGAATCACGGTTGCGGAGCGGATCGCACCGGTCGCGCCGAGTGGATGGCCCAGCGCAATCGCGCCGCCGAGCGGATTCACCTTCGACGGATCGAGACCGAGATCCTGAATCACGGCCAGCGCTTGCGCCGCGAAGGCTTCATTGAGCTCGAACCAGTCGATCTGATCCTGCGTGATGCCGGCTGCGCGCAACGCGGCCGGGATCGCTTCCTTCGGACCGATGCCCATGATTTCCGGCGGCACGCCACGGACTGCAAAAGAGGCGAAGCGGGCCAGCGGCGTCAGATTGAACTGCTTGAGGATTTTTTCACTTACCAGAATCAGCGCGCCGGCGCCATCCGAGGTCTGTGAACTGTTGCCGGCGGTGACCGATCCCTTGGCGGCAAATACCGGCCTGAGCTTGGACAGCACCGCCAGGCTGGTGTCGGCGCGCGCGCCTTCATCGGTCGTCGCAGTACGGGTCCTGATATCGATCTGGCCGGTCGCCAGGTTGGGGAATTTCTCCACGATTTCAACCGGCGTGATTTCGTCGGCAGGTTCGCCAGCCTGCTGGGATGCAATTGCCTTCAGGTGCGATTCGAGGGCAAACTGATCCTGCGCCTCGCGTGAAATCTTCCATTGCTTCGCCACGTTTTCGGCAGTCAGGCCCATGCCGTATGCCATGCCGATATTTTCATCCTTGAAAATGCCCATGTTCATCGAGGGATGATGACCCATCATCGGCACCATCGACATCGACTCGGCGCCGGCCGCAATCATGACATCGGCTTCGCCGACGCGGATCCGGTCGGCCGCCATCGCCACCGCGGTGATGCCCGATGCGCAATAACGGTTGACGGTGACGCCGCCGACGGTTTTCGGCAAGCCGGCCAGCAGCACCGCCATACGCGCCAGATTTAACCCTTGCTCGGCTTCCGGGAACGAACATCCTACGATGGCATCCTCGATCAGGTTCGGATCGAGGCCAGGCACTTGCGCCACCGCCGATTGAATCGCGCGCACCAGCAAATCGTCGGGACGGACGTTTTTAAACATGCCGCGCGGCGCTTTGCCGATCGGGGTGCGGGTCGCCGCGACGATATAGGCGTCTTGAAGTTGCTTGCTCATTTACTGCTCCTTATTTCTCGCTTCCCCATCGGGGCACGTAATCTCGATTGCAAGGTTGGTTCCAGGCCTGGCTGCAGCATTAATTGCGAACCGGTTTACCGGTTTGCATCATGCCCATGATCCGCTCCTGCGTCTTGGGATGATTCAGCAATTCCATGAACGCCTTGCGTTCCAGGTCCAGCAGCCATTGTTCATTGACCAGGCTGCCCGGCTCGATATCGCCGCCGCTGACGATCTCGGCAATCATCGCCCCGAGCTTGTAGTCGTGCGCGGAGATGAAACCGCCGTCCCGCATGTTGACCAGCTGCGCGGAGATGGTCGCCATGCCGTAACGGCCGACCACCGGCACCTGCGGCCTGAGCGGCGCACGATAACCGGCATCGAACATCGCGCGTGCTTCCACCTTGGCGACATGCAGCAATTCATGCGGATTGAATACGATTACGTCGTCGGCCGCGAGATAACCCATCTTTTGCGCTTCCAGCGCCGATTTGGATACGGCGGCGGTAGCCGCGTTGGTAAAATAATTTTTAAGGAATTGCAGGATGTCGTTGCCCTTGGCATCGGCCGCCGCGCGCACCGCCGCTTCCTTCAGGCCGCCGCCGGCCGGAATCAGGCCGACGCCGACTTCCACCAGGCCGATGTAGGACTCGAGCGCCGCCACGCGCTTGGCGGCGTGCATCATGAGTTCGCAACCGCCGCCGAGCGCCAGGCCGGCGACCGCGGCCACGACCGGGATATTCGCGTATTTCAATGCCAGGTGCGCCTGCTGCAGTTTCACGACTTCGGGTTCGATCGCCTTGACGCCGCCGGACATGAACAAGGGCAGCATCGACTGCAGGTCGGCGCCGGCCGAAAAGGCGCCGCCTTCCGCCGCATCCGCGCCCCAGATCACCAGGCCCTTGTAATTTTTCTCCGCTTCCGCAATCGCTTTCGACAATCCGGCGATAACCCCGGCGCCGATCACGTGCATCTTGGTTTTCAGCGAAAGGACCAATACTTCGTCGTCCTGGTGCCAGATGCGCACCGACTCGTCTTCGAACACGGTGGTGCCGGCGGTTTTTCCATCGCTACGCGTTTCGCCCAGGAGCGGCGCGCGGAAAGCCTGGCGCGCATACACCGGCAGCGCGGAACGCGGCACATAGGTTTTGCGCGCGGGCGACCATGAACCCTGTTCGGCATGCACGCCGGTGCGGCCGTCGAACACCCAGTCCGGCAACGGCGTCGCGGACAGCGCCTTGCCGCCATCGATGTCTTCCTTGATCCAGGTCGCAACCTGTTCCCAGCCGGCAGCCTGCCAGTTTTCAAACGGTCCGAGATTCCAGCCGAAACCCCAGCGCAGCGCGAAGTCGACGTCGCGCGCATTGTCGGCGATCGATTCCAGGTGCACCGCGATGTAATGGAAGGCATCGCGGAAGATCGACCACAGGAACTGCGCTTGCGGATTGGTCGAGTCATGCAAGGCCTTCATCCGCTTGACCGGATCCTTTTCCTTCAGGATGCGGCCCACCAGGTCGTCGGCCTTGCCGCCACCGGCGACATAATCGCCCTTGGCCGGATCGAAACGCAGGATATCCTTGCCGACTTTCTTGTAGAACCCGGCGCCGGCCTTCTGACCGAGCGCACCGGCCGCAATCAGTTTTTCGAGCGTCGCCGGCGTCTTGTAAACCGCGAAGAATGGATCGTCCCCGAGCGTGTCCTGCATGGTTTTGATCACATGCCCCATCGTGTCCAGCCCGACCACGTCGGCCGTGCGGAAAGTGCCCGACTTGGCGCGGCCGAGGCGCGCCCCGGTCAGGTCGTCCACCACGTCGAACGACAGGCCGAATTTTTCCGCTTCATGGATGGTGGCCAGCATGCCGAAGATGCCTACCCGATTTGCAATGAAATTCGGCGTGTCGAATGCGCGCACCACGCCCTTGCCCAGCGTGGTGGCAAGGAAGCCTTCGAGCTGGTCAAGAATTTCCGGCCGGGTCGACGCGGTCGGAATCAGTTCGACCAGGTGCATGTAGCGCGGCGGGTTGAAGAAGTGCACGCCGCAGAAACGCGCCTTCAATTCTTCGTCGAATCCTTCGGACAATGCGGTGATCGACAGGCCGGAGGTGTTGGAAGCGAAGATCGCATTCGGCGCGATATACGGCGCGACCTTCTTGTACAGATCATGCTTCCAATCCATGCGCTCGGCGATCGCTTCAATGATCAGGTCGCAGCCCTTCAGGACTTCGAGATCGTCTTCATAGTTGGCGACTTCGATCAGCGCGGCATGGTCCTTGTTGCCAAGCGGCGCCGGGCTGAGCTTTTTGAGGTTTTCGATCGCGCGCAGCACGATCCCGTTTTTCGCGCCCTCCTTGGCGGGCAGGTCGAACAGGACTACCGGCACCCGGGCATTGACGCAGTGAGCGGCGATCTGGGCGCCCATCACGCCGGCGCCGAGCACGGCGACTTTTTTTACGATGAAGTTGGACATGGATTGATCCTTAAAATTTCTGACACATGTTGTTCTCCTTCCGGCGTGCCGGGCAAGATGCGCCGTCACGGCGAACCGCCGCGCCGGAAGGGAAGCGCAAACGCTTAAAACAGTTCGGCGTCGAGTTCCATCAGGCTCTTCGCGCCGGAGCGCGCCTGGCGGATCAGCATCGCCGTTTCAGGCAGCAGGCGCGCGAAATAGAAGCGCGCGGTCGCCAGTTTGGACTTGTAGAAATTGTCGCCCGAATCCTGCTTTTCCAGCGCGATCTTTGCCATCCGGGCAAAGAAGTAGGAGTACACCAGGTGGCCGACCACGCGCAGATAAGGCACGGCGGCGGCGCCGACTTCATCCTGGTTCTGGAACGCCTTCATGCCGATTTCCATTGTCAGCTTCGTGACCTTGTCACCGAGGTCGGCCAGCGGCGTAATAAATTCGGACATCGCTTCATCGGTGCCGTTTTCTTCGACGAAGGCCTGAATTTGCGCGCCGAACTTACGCAGCTTGGCGCCGTTATCCATCAACACCTTGCGGCCCAGCAAGTCGAGCGACTGGATCGTGTTGGTGCCTTCATAAATCATGTTGATGCGGGAATCGCGCACGTATTGCTCCATGCCCCACTCGGCAATGTAGCCATGGCCGCCATATACCTGCATCGCTTCCGACGTCGCGATCCAGCCATTATCGGTCAGGAACGATTTGATGATCGGGGTCAGCAACGCCACCTGGTCGGCGGCGTCCTTGCGGACTTCTTCGTCGGGATGATGCAGTTCCTTGTCGATTTGCAGCGCGATATACGAGCTGAACGCACGTCCGCCTTCGGCATAGGCTTTCGCGGTGAGCAGCATGCGGCGCACGTCCGGATGCACGATGATCGGGTCAGCCGGCTTGTCCGGCGCCTTTGCGCCCGACAGGCTGCGCATTTGCAACCGGTCTTTTGCATACACCAGCGCATTCTGATAAGCGACTTCAGTCAGCCCCAGCGATTGCATGCCGACGCCCAGCCGCGCCGCATTCATCATCACGAACATGGCGTTGAGGCCCTTGTTCGGCGCGCCGATCAGCCAGCCGGTGGCGCCATCCATATTCATCTGGCAGGTCGAGTTGCCGTGGATGCCCATTTTTTCTTCGATCGCGCCGCAAAAGATCGGGTTGCGCGAACCGAGCGAGCCATCGGCATTCGGAATGAATTTCGGCACAAGGAACAGGGAAATACCCTTGGTGCCGGCCGGCGCATCCGGCAGGCGCGCCAGCACCAGGTGCAGGATGTTCGCCGCCATGTCATGCTCGCCGGCCGAGATGAAGATCTTGCCGCCGCTAATCTTGTAAGAGCCATCCGCCTGCGGCTCGGCCTTCGAACGCAGCATGCCGAGGTCGGTGCCGCAATGCGGCTCGGTCAGGCACATGGTGCCGGTCCATTCGCCCGATACCAGCTTCGGCAGGTACAGGCTTTTCTGTTCGGGCGTGCCATGCTCGTGCAGGCATTCATAAGCGCCGTGCGACAAACCGGGGTACATGGTCCAGGCCTGATTGGCCGAATTCAGCATTTCGTAAAACGAGTTATTCAGAACCAGCGGCAAGCCCTGGCCGCCGTATTCCGGATCACATGACAGCGACGGCCAGCCGGCCTCCACATATTGCCGATAGGCTTGCTTGAAACCTTTTGGCGGCGTCACCTCGTGGGTTTCCTTGTCCAGCTTGCAGCCTTCGCGATCACCGGAATGGTTCAGCGGGAACAATATGGACGACGTAAACTTGCCGCCTTCCTCCAGCACCTGGTTGATGATATCGGCGTCAGTTTCCGCATGCCTGGGCATTTGCTTTAGCTCATCTTCAACATGCAGCAATTCATGCAAAACGAACTGCATATCACGCAACGGGGCGATATATTGGCCCATAATTTTTCTCCTGAAATCTGAACAGTTATGCTGTTTTCTTTACAGCGGATTTTGAATTTTGTTTTGCTGCCGGCGCATCTTCGGTCTGCGCCTGATTGCTGCAATAGCTTTCTATCAGGCGATCGAAACCTGTTTGCGCCCGATTTACGCTGCCTGGCCGCTTTATAAAACGTGCATCGTGGTGCAAGGCAAGGATCAGACCGTACATTTCATACACAAGCTGCTGCGGATCGGTATCGGCCCGCAAGTGGCCCATGGCGATCGCCTGTTCCGCGCACCGGTGCAGCGCGTCCTGCCAAGCGCGAACCATGCCAACCAATTCTTCGCGAATTGCACCAGGCCGGTCGTCGTACTCCGCTGCCCCGCTGATATAAATACAGCCGGATGCAATTTCCATGGTCACGCGTTTTACCCAGCGCATGAACATGCCGCGCAAACGCGGCAAGCCGCGCGGATCTTTCATACTGGGATAAAACACTTCCTGCTCGAAATGGTGGTGGTACAGCTTTAGCACTTCGATCTGTAGATCTTCCCGCGAGCCAAAATGCGCGAATACGCCAGATTTGCTCATATTCATTTTGTCAGCCAGCAAACCGATGGTTAATCCTTCAAGTCCATCGCGGCTGGCCAGACCCAGCGCTACGTCAAGAATTGCTGCGCGAGTCATTTCTCCCTTGCGCATGAATTTCGGTGTCGTATCAGTCATTGTCGGACCTCGAGGACGAAACCTGTATAAAGTTACAGAAACAGCATTGACGAACTTAATGCGAACGTTCGTACTATTATGCACCATGAAAGAAAAGTCAAACCGGAAGTTAGAGAGGACGTTCTATATTGGGATTTGGCAAGGCGTTATCGCCAAGATGATAGGCAGAGCGCGAAATCTGAAGCGGGTGAGGGTTAAATTTGGGACTTTCATCACAATTCCTTCCACTTTTTAAAGCGCATGATCAGGCATTGATCTGCGATGTTCCTATGCAAGTATGAACTGAATAGAGATATCCATGAGGAACATCCGGTTCAGACTTGTTCCATAGAAAGCAAGATTGTGTGCAAGTATGTTTACCAACCGGTAAACATTGCCTTCATGATTTTGCCCTTTCCATTTGCCGCCGGTCGCGTTTAGTCGGTCGTCCCCTCTGGTCTATTCCCGGTTCACGGAAGTATTTTCTATTTTCCGCTTCCGACCGGCGTTTTTCGAGACTTGCCCCGGTTTCCGAATATAGTGCCTGCGCCACGGGAGCGGGGCCGCGTGTCTCGGACAAGCCCTCCACTATCACTTCCCATTCCGTTGCGCCGTTATCGATTGCCAGAGTGTCTCCAGCCTTTACACCGCGGGCGGGCTTGATCCGGTCACCATTGATTCGAACTTTGCCGGCCTCGACCGCCGCCGTGGCGAGCGAGCGCGTTTTGAAAAATCGTGCCGCCCAGAGCCATTTATCTACTCTTACTGTATCCATCGACATGCCGCTCCTGGTTCAATCATTGCCGTGTACTCGCCTTGTTTAAACAGCGGATCGCTAGATCTGTCTTTCCTTGCAGTATTTGCGCACCTGTTTTCACCCCGAATTTAACTCTCTTACTTACGTATAAACATTATTCATGTTGTAATCTCGTATGTTACCTGTTGTGCAACATCTCAGGCCCGGTTATCCATAAGACCACCCTTTTCAAGAGGGATTCAAAATTGTCTACTCCCGATCCGCAACAAATGAAGGCATGGCTGGCGGCGATCGCCCGCCAGGATAACCAGGCGTTCCGCGCTTTATATGATGCAACATCATCGAAACTGTTTGGCTTTGCGCTGCGTATATTGATTAAGCGCGAACTGGCGGAAGAAGTTTTACAGGAAAGTTTTGTCAGCGTCTGGAATAACGCTGCCAGTTATCAGGCTGGATTGGCCGCGCCGATGACGTGGATGACGACTATCGTGCGCAACAAGGCATTCGACTTGCTGCGGCGGGTTGACGCCACAGTCGAAATCGATGCGGATACTTTCGATAAGGATGTAATGGATGCACTGCAAAGCACCGACCCGACTCCTATCGAGGCGCTGCAGATAAGCGCCGATTCAAAAGCACTGGCGCGCTGCTTTGCCAGATTGGAGGGCTTGCATCGCCAGGCGATCGCTCTCGCGTTTTACCATGACCTGTCGCATAGCGAAGTCGCGGAACAAATGAAGTTGCCAATTGGCACGGTCAAGACCTGGGTACGGCGCGGACTTGAACGTTTGCGCCTCTGTCTGACGAAACTGGAGCAGGCATGAATATTCAAAATAACGAAGCACTGATTGAAAGGCTGGCTGCGGAATACGCGCTGGGTACGCTCAGGGGCGGCGCGCGGCGGCGCTTTGAAGCGGCCATGCAGAATCATGCGGTGGTTCGCCGTTCCGTTGCGGAATGGCAGGATCGCCTGCTGCCGATGGCTGAGTTTTCGTCATCCATATCCCCTTCGCCGCAAGTATGGGATGCGATACAACAACGCCTTGATTTGTCACCTGGCAGCAATATGGGCAGGCAATCATTCTGGCAGGGACTGCGTGAGAATTTGACGTTCTGGCGCGGTCTGGGTATGGCTTCGACGGCGCTGGCGACCATACTGGTTGCGGTACTCGTTACCAAACAACTTGAACCGGCGGCCCCGGCGGCCTCCTATGTCGCCATGCTGGCCGACGACAAGGCGCAGCCAGTGGCGATCGTCACCGGCAATGCCGGCGACCGGCGATTGACGGTGAAACTGATCGCTCCCCAGAATATCGCCGCCGACCGCAGCCTTGAATTGTGGGCAGTGCCGAAGGAAGGCAACCCGAGGTCACTGGGGCTGCTGGCGGCCGACGGCAGCATCAGCTTGCCGCTGCCTGAAAACGCCACGCCGCAATCGATCCCGCTGCTGGCGGTGACGCTGGAACCCAAGGGCGGCTCGCCGAACCCCAACGGGCCGACCGGACCGATCGTATTTAAAGGGGCCTGGGTGCAGATTTAGAAGTCGACCCGCTTTCCATCGGCCGTGATAGTTGGACCCTGCCGCGGCCGTGCGGGCTGATACGCGTGAGTTAATGTAATGCGTTGAGGCTCAAAAAATCGGTTGCCACTGCCGTTGGCTCTCATTAATGTTCTTCTATGCGTTTAGCCACGAACGCCCGGAGGAAGAACATGCTTTCGAAGGAAGATAATCGTCTCCTCACGGAGGCTGCCCCTGACAC
>JAQGMO010000104.1 GCA_028292315.1 Herminiimonas sp.
TCGTATGAGCTGGCGTCCAGTAACGCCGAACAAGCTGACAAAAATATCCTGGTTGGCTCGCCCGCATCCTCACGTTTCCATTTTCCAAAGAAGCTTGCAGCACGCATCATGTTCGAAGAGGCGGTTACAGCATTGGACGCATATCCTGAGCTGTCAATTCAATTATTTACGCCGCATCAGAAAACCGGGAAGAAACTGAACCGGCTGATTGACCGGTGATCTTCTGGATCTCGTCGGTGCTGTTCCTGGCGCTGATCGGGCTGGTATGGCTGACGAAGCCGAAGCGCGGCGCCGGAGCGGCCGAGGCGGCGGGAGCGCATTGAGCGACTAATTTACCGGTCGGCACTTATGTGATGCAAAACAGACGTTCGCTGCAGCGTCCAGGAACAGCCCGATTCAATCACGGGCTTTTCCATTAAAATTGTGAATATTTCCATTGTCAATTGAATGGGGCAATTCGATGGCCGCGCACCTGACAAGAAATTTTCAAGTCACAATTCCGCAGCATATTCGTGATGCTGTGAATCTGACATCCGGATGGCGGATTGACTACGTTATCCATTCCGAGGGCGGGGCGGCACTCAAAAGAATCGGCGCTTAGAAATGTCATTGGCCGATGCCCCGCGCGTGCTCCGAAGACTGAATTGGCACGGATATTCTCCATGCCGTTCATGCAGCGTTTTTTTGCTACTGGTCTTTCTGATAATCACACCGGCTGTGCATGGCCAGGCACAGTTGCGTCCGACAAACGAAGCTGCGCTTCAGCCAGACTTCCATGCCTTTCAAGTTTGGCTTCAAAGTGCGATCGCACGTCGCGACAGTCAGGCGTTACTCTCGATCGTTGCCAACGATATCAGAAACTCTTTTGGCGACGAAGATGGCATTGCGAATTTTCGGAGCATGTGGACACCGGGCAAACCACGAAGCACGATCTGGAAAGAATTGGGCAGCGCGCTGGCCCTCGGCGGCTCGTTCGAAGGTCGCAGGTTTGTTGCTCCCTATGTCCATAGCCGCTGGCCCGTTGAAGTCGATCCGTTTTCGAATGCCGCGCTGATCGAGACCAAGGTGGCTGTTCATGCGCAGCCGCGGACAGGCAGCGCGGTGATTGCCTCGCTTGATTTCGCGATCGTGCCGCTTCTCGAGCATCCGTCTGTTCCCCAAGCCTGGACAGCAATTCGCATCGACGGCCGTGTGGGCTATGTCAGATCAAGTCAGATACGCAGCCCGCTCAGTTACCGGGCGGTATTTGAAAGAATTGACGATCGCTGGCAAATGGTCGCATTCATCGCCGGCGACTGATCCAAAGCGCTCAGGCGGCGCATATCGGCATTCGATACTTCCCATGCGGCGCGCCAGTGCGATCGTGATGATAAGCAGGATGATCGCGGATATCATTTGCAGCAGACGCGGCAGCGGCGATTCCGTGGAAGCGGCAGCGCCTGTGGCTAGCGTGCCCGCCGTGCGGGCGGCACTGGCGATTCCTGGCACGGCGCCATCGAAGGGGCTGGCCGGGGCCGCGGCCGGCGCCTCGGCCCCGGCCGGCTTGCCGCGCACTTCGAGCAAATAGAAAACAATTGTCGAACGGCTGCTGCAATCGATCCGGGCGGTTGCGCCGGTACCGCTGGCGATCCAGCTGTCGCATGCCGGACATTCGTTTATTTCATCACCTGGGAACTTGGCAAGGACCATCCGGTGCTTGATCTTTCGCTGTTCAAGAGGCGCAATTTCGTCGCCGGCGTGATCGCGGTTTCGATTGCCTATGGCCTGTGTAGTGGTCAAGTAATTCCGTACACCGGGATAGGTTTTTTTGCTGCCATGTTCCGTTCAAAGACGGAGGGCGACAGATTGCCCAGGGTGGAATGCAATCGCTCGCAGTTGTAGAAGGCGGCAATGTAGTTTGCGACATCCATTTTTGCTTCATCATGGTTCGCGTACGCAACGTTCGGGGCGCTCGGATTGAACCGGCGTGCCAGATGATTCTCGGCACCTGGCAAGTCATGCTTGCTGTCGGTGGTATGGACGAATTTACGCCGCCATACGGGCTTGAGACCGGCCTGTTGCATGAGGGCGCGCACCTTGTAGCGCCCGTAATCGAGCCCTTGGCTGCCCAGCGCCGCGACTATGCGCCGGCTGCCATAACTTTGATGACTGGCCATGAACGTTGCGCGCACGTACACCAACGCCTTGGAAAAAACCGGTTTTGCAAAACGGCGCCGCGCTTCGTAAAAACCGGCACGGCTCACGCCCAGGACACGGCAGCTTTGCGCAACAGGAATGGCCTTCTTCTGCAAATCGTCGATGAGCCGGTAATTCATTTCAATTCCCGGGCGAAGAAGGCCGAGGCTTTTTTTAACACTTCTACATCACCGCGCAGTTGTCGATTCTCCTGTTCCAATTGGCGGATGCGCTGCTGCTCTGCAGTGAGCGGCTTGCCGATGCACGGCTTACCCATTTGTTCGGCCTCGTACTGGGCCAGTCAGCGCCGAATGGCTGTCTGGCCAATGCACATGCTTTGGCTGACATGCTGGACGCTCAGGCCTTGTTCTTTGATCATACGGACGATTTCAAGCTTGAAGCTTGCGTCGAAAGTCCAGCGTTGCCTGGTCATGTGAATCTCCTCGGATGGTGGATTGTCCACCTATCGAGGTGTCCGGGCAAATTAGACCACTACACTTTCTGGTTGACCGCGAAGGCGAGACGCCAGGTTTCCAACCGGCTCATATACTTTACTACCTTGGCGGCACGATTGCCGTCGGTGCGATGACGCTCTTCATGACGCTTGGCTGGGAACGGTTCGGGGCGCAAGGCCTGATGCTGATCTCGGCCCTTTATTGTCTCATCGCGCTAACACTCACTGAATTCTTGCTCGGACGAAGCCAGCTCGCTGTTCCGGCCGGTATCACTGCCGTGCTCGCGGTGGTAGTGGTGCCCTTGGGCGCCTACGGGGCGCAGCATCTGATGGGCTTTTGGCCTTCCGGCGGCCCGCGTGAATCGGCCTACCGCGATTACTACACGCACATAGACTGGCGCTGGCTGATCATGGAGCTCTCCACCCTGGCCGCCGCCGCAATCGCGCTATGGCGGTATCGGCTCCCGTTCCTGGTTTTAACGGTCGCGGTCACCCTTTGGTACATGAGCATGGATCTCTCGCCGTTTCTCTTTGGCGACGATGCGAGGCCGTTCGCTTCCCTGCGCGGCAAACTGGTCTCCATGGTATTTGGCGCCGTCATGATCCTTGTCGCCGTCTATCTGGATGTTCGCTCCCGGCAGTCGAAAGACTTCGCTTTCTGGTTCTACATCTTCGGCGTGTTGACGTTCTTGGGCGGGCTGACATGCCTGGACTTCAGGAGCGATTCTGCCAAGTTCCTGGTTTGCTGTATCAACCTTTTGATGATTGCTGTCGGTGCGGCGCTTTCCCGGAGGGTATTTGCCGTGTTCGGCGGTCTTGGCGTGACATGGTATCTGGGCCGCCTCTCGCACGACGTCTTCAAGGACAGCGCGCTGTTTCCTCTCGCGCTCACCGCGATTGGCCTGTCGGTTATCGCTGCGGGCGTATTCTGGCAGCGTCGCGAGGTTGCCATTGGAGCGCGGCTCCGCTCCTGTCTGCCCGCTCCGTTGCGCGAACTGATAGAGCATCGGGCTTCGTTCTGAAGTAGGATGCCGGACGACATAAGCCGTCCGGCGTTCCGTTTCTTACTTGACGTACTTCCAGCGTCCGTTATTCACTTCGATCAGCACGCGCGCGCGTTGGTCCAGACCGGTATGATCCTGCGGCGTCATGTTGTAGACGCCATGCACGCCGACCAGATCCTTGGTGCGCTCGAGGTTATCGCGGATCGCCTGGCGAAACTCCACTGTGCCCGGCTTGGCCACCTTCAGGGCGCTCGGGATCGCATTGGCCAGCAACAGCCAGGCATCCCATGCGACACCGGCGAAAGTCGAACGGGAATCCGGACCATACATCTTTTCATAGGCGTCGTTGAACGACATGCCGACCTTCCTGGTCGGGTAATTGTCCGGTAGTTGCTCGGCCACCAGAACCGGGCCGACCGGGATCAATGCGCCTTCCACATGTTTTCCACCCACCCGGATGAAGTCCTTGCTCGACACGCCATGCGTCTGATAGATTTTTCCGGTAAAGCCGCGCTGGCGCAATTCGACCTGGGGCAGCACGGCGGGCGTTCCCGATGCGCCGATGAACACGGCATCCGGCTTGGCTGCGAGAATCTTCAGCACTTGCGCGGTCACGCTGGTATCGGTGCGGGCGTACCGCTCGTTGGCCACCACCTTGATATTGGCGGGCCCGCCCTTGGCTTCCATCTCCTTATGCATGAGCTCGCCCCACTGGTCGGCAAAGCCGATATAACCGACGGTCTTCACCTTGCGCTCGCTCATGTCCTCCACTACGCGCTGCACCATGAGGTCGGCACTCTGCACCGCGCGGAAGACCCAGGTACGCTTGTCGGCGGGCGGATCATACGGCGCGACCACGATCATCACCGTCTTGCCCTCATCGACCACCGGCATCAGCGCCGCGCTGTTGGCATTGATGTTCGGTCCGATGATGGCATCGACCTTGTCTTCCGACAGCAACTTGCGGCCATTCTTTACCGTGGCAGTCGGATCGGTCGCATCGTCAAGCATGATGTAGTTGATCTTTTCACCGGCGAGCGAGGTCGGCATCAGCGCCACCGCTTTGCGAATATCGGCGCCCAGCGCCGCCGCCGGACCGGTGAACGAGGCCACGACGCCGATATTGATGTCGGCATGGGCTACCTGGGCAAGACTGCTGATGATCGCGGCCGCGATAACCTTTTTATATATGTTCATTTTGTCTCCTCGGTGTTTAACTGCGTTTTTTCAATTGATAAATGCCATGGCTGCTTCTGATGCCTGCGGCGTCATTCTGACCGCTCATTGCGACCGCTATGCCTGCAGTTCATCCTGCGTCCTGGGCAGATCCTTTTGCTCTGGTCCGGCGCTGCCAAAGAGATAGCTCTCCGGATCAAATTGCTTCGTCAACTTCCAGTAATCGAGCAAGCTCCAGGGCGTGGTCATCGTGACGCGATTATTCTTGTTCTTGTACCAGCTGTTGACGCCCGGATGCGCCCACACCAGGTTTTTGTGGGTCGCGTCGACCAGTTCGTTGTAGCGGTCATGGGCGTCCTGACGCACCTCGATCGTGCTATGTCCTCCCTCGATCATCTCGCGCAGCGCCTGGATGATGTAGCGTACCTGGCACTCGGTGTGAAAAATAATGCTGCCGCCATGGGCCAGGTTGGTCTTGGGCCCGTAAAGCAGAAACATATTGGGAAATTGCGGCACCGAGACCCCAAGGTAGGCGCACGGATCGTCATCACCCCACAAGCCGCGTATGGTCACGCCGCCGCGGCCCTTCACATCCATTGGCCACAACATCCGGTTGGTCTGGAACCCGGTGGCGAGAATGAGCACGTCGGCCGCATGGGAAGCGCCATCCTTGGTCACGACGCTGTCGGCGCTGACATGGTCAATCGGTTCGGTGACCAATTCCACATTCGGACGCTTGAGCATGCGGAACCAGTAATTGTCACGCAATACGCGTCGGCCATACAGCGGATAGTTCGGCACTGTTTTTCTGATTAATGTCTCGTCACCATCGAGCTCCTTGCGAATATGCTCGATGGCCGCTTCGCGCATGGCATGGTTGGCCTCGTTAATCGAAACATCCTGCTGCTTCCAGTCCGGATCGATCTTCAGCGTGTGGTGGAATCCGTCGGAAGTTGCCCATAGCAGTTGGAAACGATACCACTGGTAATAGTAGGGAATGTGTTCGAGCGCCCATTTTTTCTCTGCGCTGACTTCGCGGTGGTAATTGGGATCGTGCTTGACCCAATGCGCGCCGCGCTGGAAGATCGTCAGGCGCTCGACTTCCGGCGCGATCACCGGACCGGCCTGCACAGCGCTGGCGCCGGTGCCGATCATCGCCACCCGCTTACCCTTGAAGTCGATGCCGTGGTCCCAGCGCGCGGTATGAAAGCATGGTCCCTTGAAGTCCTTCAGGCCCTTGATATCGGGAATCGACGGACGATTCAGCTGACCCACCGCACTGATCACCGCATTGCATTCGATGGTTTCAACCGTGCCGTCGGCATTGCGGTAGCTCACACGCCAGCGCCCTTCGTCCTCCATGAACTCGGCGGTCTCGACCTCGACATTGAATCGAATCTGCGGTCGAATCCCGAAGTGGTCGGTCGTGTCTTCCAGATACGCATAGATCTGGTCGCGCTTGGAATAGTAATGCGTCCAGCGCGGATTGGGATAGAAGGCAAATGAGTAGATGTGATTGGGCGTATCGACGCCGCTGTCGGGATAGCTATTCTCATACCAGGTGCCGCCAACCGTGGAATTTTTTTCCAGGATGACATGGGAAATGCCGGCTTCCTTCAGTTTGATGCCGGCGCAGATTCCCGACATGCCGGCGCCGATCACCACCACCTTGAAGTCTTGCAGCGGCAATTGCGCAGGGTTGCGCCGCCAATCGACCTGACGAAGGTCGCGGTCATCCAGCTGCATCTCTTCGACCAGTAGCGGCACATACTTGGGCGGGACCGATTGCCCGACGCCGGCGTTCATCACGCGCTGCAGCACGTCGGGCGGCAAGGAGTTCGGCACCGCCCGGTCAGTGGCTGCATAATCCTTCAAAACCTCGACCAGACGGTCCCGTACTTTCTGCTTGAGCGGTTCGGGAACCGACTCGAGGGCGGCCGACGGCCCACGGATATGCGGCGCCACCTGTTCCAGCAGCGTCAGATCGCCGGAAAGATGGGCCAGCAGCATACAGGTGGGCGCGATATCAGCCCCGGCAAGTGCCGCCCTGAGCTGCGCTTCATCGCGCACTGCATCTTTGAACATGTGTCTCATTTTTGTCTCCTCGTCTCCAAATATTTGAATGACCGCCCGCGTTTTTATTGTGGGTGCGGTCTGCCGATATGCGCAAAAGAGCGCATATCGTTTCCTCTCCTTTTTCGGGAGCGGTGTGGGGCAGGGGGGCTTGCTCGCGATAGCGAGCCTATGTCTGGTGTCTTGGTCCGCAGCGGCTACGGCGTCCCCTCCGCCAAAAAATCTCCGACCAACCGATTAAACCGCGCGGCGTGCTCGGCCTGCGGCATATGGCAGCAGCGTCCGAATACATGCAGCTGCGCATCGTCGATCAGATTAAAAAGCCGCTGCGACGTCGACAGCGGATTGATCTGGTCTTCCCGGCCATGGATTAGCAATGCTTTATGCGGCAATGCCTTGATCAAGTGTTCCGGTGTGGCCAGGCCATCTAATGCCTTCTGGCGCGGCGCCGTGAACATGCTGGAAAACGCTTCCTGGAAACCCGGCCGGATGCTGGCTTCATAGCGCAGGCGCGCCATCTCGTCCGTCAACAGGCTGCGGTCATACACCAGCAAGTCAAGCATTGCGCGCATGCTCGCAACCGAGGGTGTATAACCCCAGATGCTGTCAAGGGTTTCAGTGATGGGAAAGGAAATGCCGACGGCGGAAATCAGTACCAGTCGATCCACTCGTTGCGGCGCGCGGGCAGCCAGCGCCAGCGCGACGGCGCCGCCATACGAAGTTCCCACCACATGCGCTTTCGGAATATCGAGCGCGCTGAGCAGGCCCAGGGTATGGTCCACCCAGGTATCGAGCTTGTATTGCACATTGGACGGCCGCTCGGTGAATCCGAAGCCCAGCATGTCCGGCGCGATCAGCCGGAACCGGGGCGACAACGCCGGTATGGTCTGGCGCCAGCTGGTAGAGGCGCTGGTGCCCGGGCCGGAACCATGGATCAGCAACACGGGCGGACCCTCGCCATGATCCTGGTAATTGGTCTGGATGCCGTTGACGATAATCGATTTGCCGATTTCGGGATTATTGGACATATTTTTATCGCTACAAATGAGCAGGTTCCGCTCGACCGCAAAAACCGCGCTAAAGCGAATGATGTCTAGCGCCCCGTGTTCCTTGCGTGCGCTGCCCGGGAATGGCACAGCGCGCTACCTTGTTCAATTCAATCCGCGTCTAATATTAGGGAAAAGGGTGCTGATACACAAAAAAAATAGACAAGTGTGCACTGAGTGCACTTCGGTTTGAGTCGACAAGCTGTAGTGGTCTAATATGCCCGGACACCGCGATAGGTGGACAATCCATCATCCGAGGAGATTTGCATGACAAGGCAACGCCGCAGTTTCGACCCGGGCTTCAACTTGGAGATCGTGATCTCGGGCGTGCCGTTTGCACGCTCAGTTCGGCCAGCGTCTTCTCGCCCTTGACCGCCGCTAGGGCGACTTTAGCCTTGAACGCCGCCGTGTGATTTCTTCTCGTACGTTTCATTTCTGCTCCCATTACGCGCAACGCGCGTTCTCATTTGAGCAGAATTTCCACTTGGCCGCTTGTCTGAATTCGTGGCGCCACATCTGAACACGCGTATAGAAATTACTGATTTAAAAGCCGGACTAGTTGGAAATTTATTAATTTCAAGTTGCTAATTCAAAGCTGACTGAGGGTTGGGAATTATCGGGTAATAAATTCGTTAATTTAAAATTTAAAAAGAGAGAGCCGCGATGGCGGCGCTCTCTTAATTCACCTTAACTGCCGGAAACGATCGTACCGCTGGTGCTCGCGTTACCCGACGCGGCGCCCGCGTTCGTCGACGTGGTTCCGCCGGTTGCACCGGTTGCGCCCGATGTCGGGGGCCCGCCTGAAGCTACGGTTCCGTCCGAAGTCGCGGTGCTGCTGCCCGATGCTCCGGTGCCGGCGCCTTCCGTCGTGGCGGCGCCATTCGTGCCGACGCTCGACAGCCGCGTGCTGATCCGGCGCGCTTCTTCGAGATGCGCTGTCAGTTCCGCGACGCCGGTTGTCGCGAACGCGCGCAATTCCGGATCGGTCTCGTTTTGGGCGCGATCGGTAAAGAGCGCCACCGTCCGTGCGTGCATACCGACGTTGATATCCATGTATGCACGATCGAACTCGATCCCGGTAAGAGTGCGCAGTTGCTGATGGGCCAGAACTGCTTCCGCCGGCAATACCTGCGGAAGCGGTATGCCTTCCCGCGCCGCAAGCCGCATCACTTCGCCATTCGCGCGCATATGATCGTTAATCATGCGCTGTGCAAACGTCCGCACTTCAACGTCGGTGCTGTTTTGCATGGCCAGATTGGAGAGCAGGATTTCTGCGACGCCGCTCTGGAGGGCCGCGAACAGGAACGATGGCTGGATGCTCTCGTAAATCGTCTGGGCTTCCTGCAGGTGCGTGGTGAGCATCGGCAACGCGCTCGCAGCGAGCGCGCGAATCTCGGTGTCGGTGCCGCTTTGCGACTGCGCGCGGGCCGCGTTAACGTCGCCATTATGGACGACGACGTTATGGCTCATGTATGCCTTGTCGAAATCGGGTCCGGCCAATTGCATGAGATTGTCACGGGTCAGGGCATGCTCGGGCGGCAACTCGGCCGGCAGTGTTATTCCCTTTGTCTGCGCCACCTGGCGGATGTCATTGTTCATCGCTGTATGGTGGTCGATCATCATTTGGGCGAATTGCCGGACCTCCGGGCTGGAAGCCCGCTGAAGCGCGATCTGGGACAGTTGTATTTCGCCCAGTCCATTCTGATACGCATTGACAACAAATGCGCGCGGATCAATCATGCCGCCGATTTCCTTGGCCATGGCCAGATGCAATTTCAGCGCCGGCAAGGTGGCGGCAGCGAAATCCATGACCTGGGTATCGGCCGAGCTATTCGCCGCAGCAAAGCCGGTGTTGACTTTCTGCTGGAAAAGCGTGACGTCCGTCCGATGCACGGCCACATTGTGTTCCATGTAGGCACGGTCGAATTCCGTTCCGGAGAGCGCCGACAGTGTCGTCGTAAAAGTGGCCTCTTCGGCGGCGGGCAGGTTTTGCAGGGTGATGTTGCGGCTCTGCGCCAGTTGGGTGATCATGGCGTTGGTGCGCGTATGCTCGTCGATCATCATCCGCGCGAAGCGGCTTACTTCCGGATTGGTGGTCCGTTGCAAGGCAAGCGTCGACAGCGCAATCTCGTTCTGCCCGTCCTGGAACGCCTGCGCCAGGAAGGCGCTTTCGGCGGATGTTGTCGCGGGTGTGGCGGCACTGGGGGATGTCTCGGTCGAGGTCGATGCCGGCGTCGTTGCGTTGCCGGGAGCCGCGGCGCCCGAGTCGTCGTCGTTCGATCCGCCGCAGCTTGCGAGCAGCGTGGTCAATGCTACTGTCAGAATGGTTTTCTTCATTTCTTAACTCCGATTGATAGATTGTGGATTGGTGCGCGGTACTTAATCTCACAGCATTCAACGAAGTGACTTCGCATCGAAGTGCGAGCCGCAAGCAGGAGCGCTTGATCTCGGCACGTATAGCGATATGGCACTCGCACGAAGTGTCTTCGAGTGCTGCGAGATTGAGTACCTGCATATGACTGCGACTGTATTCAATCATTCCTGCCTTTTGACGCTCTCATATGATCAAGCTCATACGGGGTCGGTGCACATTCGGCATATCAGTCGGGAACTCCTGGGTAAAATAAAACTCGTTACGCCGCACCCTCTTTACATGACCATGACTATATTGAAGCACGCCAGTCTTCCGGGCGCCTGTTGCGACGACACTGACACTGGGGCGCTGCGATCCCGACATGTCTGCCAAAAACTCATGGGCCAGAACGAACGCCCGTCCTCGGGCCCGATCATGGGAGGCAGGAGGCAAAGCGGTGGAAGGTAATCATCGGAGAGCCTGGCCAGTAGATGTCTTGTGTACAGGCGTGCTTCGCTTAAGGTGGCAGCCATGGCGGTTCCTTCGTTGAAGGTTATTCTGATTAGAAGAAATCAGCGTCGTGTTTAAAAACGGACCGGCGCGAATTCGACCTGGTAGCAGGCCTTACAGGAGAGAGCAATAAAGTGAGATTTCTGCGCCACTGGTTGAAGACGAACGAGTGAGGAAGTCCGCAACGGTCCGCACCGCTGCTATGTTTTAATAGGCCGGAAAAACCGGCGTTATGTTGGAAAATGGTTTAATTTGAGGTCCCGGTCCTTGATCTATGGAAGACAGGCAAATAAATACCAAGGTATAAGACATTTTTACTGCGCTTATGTATGGAACATGACTGAAGAGGCGGCTATATTGGCGCAAGATGATGATATTGGTTCATCGGCTTTAATCTGCCATGGCAGATTCAGCCAGCATCCATCGCGCCCGCATCGTGGCGCGACAAGTCTACGAACTTGTTACTGCCGACAGGCGCATCGGGCCTTTGATACTGTGAGGCTCGATACAGGTCAAAAGTGGACTGGTTTGATCCGGGCATAGGTCGCATGCCTCCATGGTAATAAGTAGTGCCCGCGCTGGCTTGCGATTGCGCGAGATCTTCGCAAGCCGGGCTCCGGTTCCTGACCGTGGTTATCCATTAGTCAGCGATACCGTCCAACTTTGTATCTGACAAGGAGTGCCTATGCATCAACCCCACGTTTCCCTTCCATATAATCCGGATCGGCTGCTCGACACCTTATTGCAGTGGCTTGGCGTCAGTAGCGATAAGATGCTCTCGCGTTTGCTGCACCTATCTCCCGGAGTCATTCGCGGCATACGGGCTGGCTTTGTGCCTGTGCGGCCATCCATCCTGTTCTCGATGGCTGAATGCGCAGGCAAAAGCATTGATGAATTGCGTCATGTCTTGGGAGACCGCCGTAGCAAAGCCCGCATGTCGTGTTTGCCGTGTTGTATTTGGCCGTGAAGTCGAATTCGGCACGAGTCGCTGCCTGTGTTAACTGACAGACGTGCTTGTTAACGTGCTTGTCAAACAGGTGGTTTGCGATTTACGACAGGTTAGGGCGCAACAAGATGCATCGCGAATCAAACACACTGCCGCCCCCGTCCTACGGGATCGAGCGCGAATTCGATGGAAAACGAAGGCCATCCGGATAACAATCATCGGGACGGCTTCGGAATACAACTGGTCTATACCAATGCCTTCGTCAACAACTTGGCAGCGGAATTTGGCGCCGGGCCTTACCTGAGTATGAATACTACTGAGTTCGGCGGCCTCCAGCTTAACTTGTAGCGCGTTTCCCTTGCTGATCGAGATTAGCATAGCGCTGAAGAAACCCCCATATCACTGACCTACCGAATTCGGCAACTTTCGCAATCTATTGTTCTCTATTACAGTTACTTGAAATTCCGAAACTTGAGACTTTGGG
>JAQGMO010000122.1 GCA_028292315.1 Herminiimonas sp.
CCAGTCGCTCCGAGCCAACGCCGCACAGCGTCATGACGCCCGGTCCCGCCGCGATTGCCGCTTCAAACTTCAGGCCGCATACCGCGATCACGGGGGTTGCACCGGCCTCTCTCGAACCGACCGCTCGTGTCGCGTCGCGCATTACATTCCTACGCCAACTGTGCGGCTGCCTTGTTGTTTCAGGTTGCGATAGCGCGCCATCGCCCACAAGGGAAAATACTTGGAGTAACCGTGATAGCGCAGGTAAAACACGCGAGCAAAACCGGTCGCGGTGTAGTATGGCTCTGACCATAGTCCGTCGTTCCCCTGTTGATCGATCAGCCAGGCGATGCCACGGGCGACGGCGGGATGGTCGACCGCGCCGGCCGCCATCAGGCCGAGCAAGGCCCACGCTGTTTGTGATGCGGTACTCGCGGCCGGTTCATAGCCCTGATAGTCGAGTTTATAACTCGCGCCATCCTCGCCCCAGCCACCGTCCGAATTCTGGATCGCCGCCAGCCAGCCGACTGCGCGTTGCATAGCCGGCGCCTCGGGGCCCAGGCCGGCTGCGTTGAGCGCGCACAAAGCAGTCCAGGTGCCATAGATATAATTCACGCCCCATCGGCCGTACCAGCTGCCGTCGTCCTCCTGGCAGTCCAGCACATAGGTCAGCGCGCGAGCCGCGGCGGAACCATCGCCCGCCACGATCGGACAGGATTCCAATTGCGCCAGCATCGACAGGCAGCGCGCAGAGACATCGGCGGTTGGCGGATCCAGCAGGGCACCGTGATCCGAAAAGGGTATATGGTTTAAATACAGCAGCGTGTTTTCGGCGTCGAACGCGCCCCATCCGCCATTACTGCTTTGCATGCCGATCACCCATTCGGTGGCGCGAGCGACCGTATCGCGGTAATCGATTTCTGGATCCAGCGCGCAAATGCGATGCATGGCCATCACCACTACCGCCGTGTCATCGACATCGGGGTAATGCGGATTGGCATATTGAAAGGCCCAGCCGCCCGGCCGCACGTTAGGACGGCGCACAATCCAGTCGCCGCGGGTGTCGAGGATTTGCAGTGGGCGTAGCCATTCAAGGCCGCGTTGCGCCGCCTGAACGGCCGCCAGATCGCCGGTTTCCAGCAAGGCATGGCACATCAGGGCGGTATCCCAAACGGGCGACAGACACGGCTGGCAAAAAGCTTCATCATCCTTGACGATCAGCAGTTTATCGATTGCGCGGCGAGCGGTCGCGGCTTCCGGGCTATCGGGCGATACGCCGAGCACGTCGAACATTTGCACCGCATTGACCATTGCCGGGAAAATTGCGCCCAAGCCGTGTTCGCCATTGAGCCGCTCGCGGACAAACTCGGCCGCGCAATCCATGGCGCGCTTCCGCAGGTATTTGGGGACGTGCGGTTCAACCGCCCGCAGCAGAGTGTCGACGCCACGGAAAAACGAGAACCAGATGCGGCTTTGATGCGGCGATTTCGGCTGCAAACCGATTTGTGCCGGCGGCTGGATAAACAGCTCATCGATTCCGACGCCTTTGGGATTGCGCGCGCGCGGCTTCAGTGCGCCTAGCGCCAGCAAGGGCACTACCACCGTGCGAGTCCAATAAGACACCTTCGACAAGTGGAATGGAAACCAGCGCGGCAGCAAGGTAATTTCGACCGGCATCACCGGAACCGCTCGCCAGGTGATAACGCCAAACAGCGCCAGCAACGTGAGGGTGAAAACATTGCTGGTTTCGGCGCCGCCGTGGGCGCGTATCGCTTCGCGTGCTTTCACCATGTGCGCGGCATCGGGCGAATCGCCGATCATTTTCAGCGCGAAATACGCTTTCACGCTCGCGCTCACATTCACTGCGCCCGCATGGAAAAGAGGCCAGCCGCCGTCCTTGTTCTGCAAGCGCCGCAAGTATTTGGCGATCTTGGATTCCAGCGTCGGGTCGGCCGGCTCGCCAAGATAATGCACCATCAAAACGTATTCGGCTGGGATCGTGGCATCGGCTTCCAGTTCATAAATCCAGTGACCATCGGGCTTTTGATCGGTGAGCAAGGTGTCCAGGGCGAGTGTGATGGCGCGCTGCAATGCGGCGGGAACCGCACTTGCCGCGGTGTCGGCGACGGCATCGTGTAGCGCAGATGAGTAATCGGAATAGTTCATCGCAGTTTAGGCATGTCGCACGTAAATAACGGGCCGCCTGATTGCCTGAGCGAATGGTGCCTTCTAAAGTACTGGCTGCAAGCAGGGCTTCACGAGGCAAAGTATATGCGGCCGATGCCGGCGTCTTCGTCGATTTCGCGCAAAATTCCAGTCAATTGAAGGGCATGTTTCAGGTAATGCGCGAGCGCAACGCCGTACCCATGCTGTACTTCGACCACATTGGCCGACAGCCGCCCGACTGTGCTCGCGACGCGACAGTAATGATTTTCAAGAGTATTGGAATCGGCGTGATCCAGGCTGGGCAGCGTTGCCGGCATTACTGAAATAAATGGACGGTGGCGGGCCGATCAGTGAGCCTGGATCCACGCAGCTTAATCTACGCTCAAACATGGCAGGCAAATTGCGATCAAAATCATGGATCGGTTTTAAGCAATCCTCGGTAGAGGAAAAATGGATAAGCGCGCAATCGATCCGTTTGACGTGGAAGAAATGATTCCGGGCTTTTCCGCGCCGCAGGTACAGTCCTGGAACAAAGCAACCCGCGCCGCGCCAGATGCCGCCGAAGAGAACACGCGCCAATGGTACAGCCAGGTCGACCGCCCATTTCACCCGGGCTCTGACATCCATCGGCGTGAAGTGTGCCGGATGTTTCACGAGACTTTCAATCCGTATCGCCCCTCCGTGCTCGACTGGCCGACACTGGACCCTGACGCGCTCCAACGTATCATCGCGCTGCCGATCTGGGACATCGCGGTACAGACAGAAGGCAAGGCACGCCTTCGTATGGCAGCCTATGCCAAAACCTTGTCCGATCCTGATATGCGCAATGCCTTGGCGTTGAATGCATGGGAAGAAAACCGTCACAAGGAGGTGCTCTCCAGTATGGTGGCGGCCTACGGAATACCTCTTGCTCATGAGGTCCCGTACCAATATCCGAAAGACGCCGAATGGGCTTATCTCGTCACCGGCTTCAGCGAATGCATCGACAGCTTCTTCGCATTTGGTCTGTTCGAAGTGGCGCGTCGCTCGGGCCTTTTTCCACTTGAACTGATCGATACGTTCGAACCTGTCATGCAGGAAGAATGCCGTCACATCCTGCTGTTCGCCAATTGGATCGCCTGGCACCGCGCCAAACTTTCCTGGTGGCGGCGAATCCGGTTTGAAGCGAAGGTTATGGCGGTATGGGGATTCCTCGGTTGGGAGCGCGCCGGCCTCGCGCGCACGCTGGATGCCGACGGCAATGAGCGGAAGCAGGATAACAACTTCACCGTGAGCGGCGCCCAATCGGTCTCGACCGGTGACATCGGCGTGCACGAACTGATGGTGCTGTGCCTACAGGAAAATGACCGTCGATTTTCCGGCTATGACCCGCGCCTGCTACGCCCCGAGACCATGCCGCGCCTGGTGAGGTTTGCATTGCGCTTCATGCGCAAGCCCAGGATTTAGAGAGTGTTATGCACTTTGGTCATTCTTCAGGATTGCGTTGCAAATAATAGCGGCGCTTCATACATGATTATAGGACTTAAACTTGGATATCGGACTCCGATAAAGTGATATACTGTATATTTATACAGTATAAACAGACCGGAAATGTCAGGCCACCGACCACCAGAGGAAAAGGAACCACAAGCGGCTTTCTCGAAGATAACTGTGTTCAAAGGTCGCGGCTCCGTATCGAATTTGCAAGGTCGTTACGAACTTTACGCCCGCGAGAGTTTCGATGACGGTTGGACGGACGGCTGCGACGATGAGCGTGCTGACACAAGAGCGCCTGTGAAAACACAGGTATTCGAGGAAAAAGCCAAACACATCCTGACTCGAAACGCGTCTCCCGATATCCCATTCAACGTCTCTCTGAATCCGTTTCGGGGATGCGAGCACGGCTGTATTTACTGTTTTGCCCGTCCATCACACAGTTATTTAAGCCTATCGCCAGGTCTGGATTTTGAAACTAAAATCTTCGCGAAGGTCAACGCCCCCGAACTGCTGCGGCGCGAACTGGCGCACCCGTCTTATGTCCCCGAGCCGATTGCCCTCGGCGTCAACACCGACGCCTACCAGCCTTGTGAACGCGGGTTGCGCCTGACGCGGCGCGTGCTGGAAGTGCTGCATGAATGCGAACATCCGGTGGCTCTGATCACCAAGTCCTCCCTGATCGAACGCGACATCGACCTGCTGGCCGATATGGCAAGCCGCCATCAGGCCATGGCGGCACTCACCATCACCACGCTGGATCCGGCGATCGCCCGCACGCTGGAGCCGCGCGCGGCGGCGCCGGCGCGGCGCCTGCGCACCATCCGCACGTTGACCGACGCCGGCATTCCGGTCGGTGTGAGCATCGCGCCGGTGATCCCGTTCATCACCGAACCGGATCTCGAACGCGTGGTGGCCGCCGTGGCGGAAGCGGGAGCGGTCAGCGCCAGCCACATCGTGCTGCGTCTGCCGTGGGAAGTGAATCCGCTGTTCCAGCAGTGGCTGCAGGCGCATTTTCCGGAGCGGGCGCAACGCGTAATGAACCGGCTGCGCGATATGCGCGGCGGCAAAGACTACGACGCCAGTTTCGGCACGCGCATGCACGGTGAAGGCGTGTGGGCCGACCTGATCCGGCAGCGCTTTGAAAAGGCAGCTGACAAATATGGGCTGGGCAAGCGCGCCGGCGGCTTCAAGGAACTCGATGCCTCGCGTTTCCGGCGGCCCTTGACGGTCCCCATAAGCAATAGGGGCACGGAAAATTCAAGCGGCCAACTTGATCTTTTTTAGTCGACCCTTATGTGGAGGTCTCCTGGAAAGCAGGTTTAGTAGTATGAATGATCAACAGAGGTTGCAGCCTTATATCCAGCCTGTCGGTGAAGGCGTTTTATCCTGCTGGCCCTGATGGCATTCGCGGGCAAGGTTCCCATCTAAAGAACGGGCTTGGCGCCCAGGACCACTATCGGAATCTCCTTGCCCCGGTATGACCGGTTGACCCATCACGTTGCTCTTGCTCGCTCTCTTTTTTAACGGTTCCAATATTGCAGCCGATTGTTGGGATTCAGCCTAACTTCTGATTTGAAATCCGCATGGATTCACGGTCCGGGTCAAGGGCGGGCAACGCCCGGCGCAGCATACCCTTGATGCGGATCATAAACCCAGCACGCTAAAGGTTGGATGCGATTGTCAGCATGACGGACTCATCCATAAATGTTCGCAGTGAATTTATGGACTATGCTGTTACAGATTTCGTGTCGAGAGAGGTAGCTAAAAAGTGCTGGTCTCGCTACAAACCTGAACCAGGCGATATCCTCATGGTTTCAGTAGGGGCGACCATTGGGCACCTCTGTGTACTTCGCGAACCAGTTGATATGGTTCTTGTACGAAGCGTTACGGTACTGCGCCCAGTCCATGCGCGGGTATTTGCCCGGCGCCTTCATGTCGGCCGGCACTAGCTTCCAAGGACAACTGCAGAGTGCCGGCTTGTTGACAAGCTCAGCTCGCAAAGAGGGTGCGGTAGCCTGCATCCACGGACTCATATCGGTTCGCTGCGAGCCACGCACGGCTTCCACTCTGCATGGCGCTGGTGTAGCCCCACGCTGCTATTTGCTTGCTCACGGCAGCATCGACCACCATCCCTGCCGCCAATCCTATCTCGGCTATATCATCTGACAGTCGGGCCGTCCGCTCGAGCCAGCGGTCCAGATGCGGCCGGGCCGCCAGGGTGTCCGCCTTGCTTCTATTGCAACGAGGATGCGCGAGGACAAAGTTATGAGCCAAGTCGCGTGGGTACTGTGAGAACGGAATAAAATGGTCGACATCAACAGTGCTCAGGCCGTGACCACAGTAAAAGCACCTGGCGTCGTCAAGCTTGCGCAAACCGTCGGCAAGGCGTGCGAGTGACTGGCGAGGTGTCGCGAATAAAAACGCTTCCAAGTCGTCGGCGTCGCCGAGAATGGCGTGATTCCGGCGGTTTCCCTTAAGATGCCCAACCCAGTGCGACCGCGCGAGCTGCTGCACCAGCGGCTGGAAACGTCGCAAGCAGTAGGCCACGCCCGGTAGCAGTCGGACTCGCCCACCACCAGCGCGCTCATAGAGAAACTCGTCTGTCCCGCCACCAAAGTTCTGCATGTAGTTCAGAGGCTGCGCCGATACGGTGTGAGCCACGGTTGAAAGCAAAGCCTGGAATTCGGGAAGCGTCCGGGCAGCCTGCGGCGAAGGTACGGCAAATCGAGCTCGAAACGTTGCCACCGCGGAGACTATCGCCGCTTGGACCCCGTTGTTCTGTACGAGAATGCCTGGTGCAGAGCCAGCTCGGCCTGTTCCG
>JAQGMO010000132.1 GCA_028292315.1 Herminiimonas sp.
CAATGTTCGGCATGGTGCCGCACTGGGCGGACGTCAAGCTGGCGCGTCAGACCTATAACAGCCGGGCCGAGACGACAGCAGTCAAACCGGCATTTCGCAGTGCCTGGAAACGTGGGCAATTCTGCGTGATCCCGGTCGATTCAATTTATGAACCCTCCTATGAAACCGGCAAGCCGGTGCGCTGGCGCATCCGGCATGCGGATGGCCGGGCGCTGGGCGTGGCAGGCATCTGGGAATTCAAGGCGGACGGCCCTCGCGGCGTCCCTCTGCTGAGTTTTTCGATGTTAACCGTCAATGCCGACGACGACCCTTTGATGAAGAAGTTTCACAAGCCCACCGATGAAAAGCGCTCGGTGGTATTTCTGCATCCGGATCAGCATGAATCCTGGATACGCAGCTCGCCGGACCAGGCGCCCGCATTCCTGAAGCTGTTTCCGGCCGATGAATTGACTGCCGCGCCGGCGCCGCGGCCTGCGGCGGCCAAGACACGCGGCGCCGCGGACGCCGCCGATCTCTTTGAGTGAGCCGGTCCTGCCGCGCCGCCGGAAACACCGGGCTTAATCGGATGCTAATCCAGATCCCGGACCAAGGCAGTCAACGTTTCCTGAGGCAGCTCTTCGAGATGGGCCGGATAATCCGGGTGATCGCAACCTATCATCATCTGCGCCCCGCTCTTTAATGCCTGTTTCATGGGCGGCGTCAATTCGAAGCGGACAAAATGTACAGCGGAAGTTTTTTCATCATTCTCGCGATCGATATCTTCATCGGCAATCGCGTAAACCCGGGCCTGACCCTCAACCTGAACAAATAGCCGGTCCTGGATTCCGATCAGCCTGGACAGCGCCGCCTTGCGCTCGACCTGGTTGTCGTACTCGATCAGCATCGTCGCCTTGAAATTGCTGCCATCCGGGACCAGCGGATTGTAAGCATCCAGTTCAGACTGAATGCCCTCTTCTTCGAAGATTTTTTCGATACGCAACATCTCCTGCACCTGGTACCGCAAGGTCTGTTCATCTTCGAACAGCAATGAAACATGATTGCCGAGCTGGACCGTGCGGATTTTCTTATGCCGGATGACTTCTGCCCGCAAGGCCGGACGCGCCCTTGCATAGGCTTCGAGTGTCATCAGGCTGTCGCGGGAAATTGCCATGGATTTCAGTCCTCATGATGGTCCGTGATCGGGCCGCTCTTGAATAAGGCTTCACGCAATTCATGATCCATTTTCGGATCGCGGCGGCGTATCCACTCCAGCACCATCGCCGCATGTTCCTTTTCCTCGTCCCGGTTATGTTCCAGGATCGCCTTCAATTCGGGATCCGTCGCGGCATCGACCCGCTGGTTATACCAGTCGACCGCTTCCAGTTCCTCCATCAGCGAGACAATCGCGCGATGCATGTCCATCGTTTCAGCGGACAGTTTGTCGAGCGGTTCGTGGTAGCCTTCACTTGCCATGTTCTCTATCCTTTAAGAATTAAAAATCTACAAAATCGGATACCGCATCAAATCCCATAGGCTTTGCGCAGCAATGCGAGCGGATGCGCCATCTGTGTCTGTTTAAGACCGGCTTCCGCCATGCCCTGTTCAATATGATGGCCGGCAAGCTGGCAATCGGATGAAATATAGTCGGGCGCGTTGTTTGCCATCGCCTTGAATACCGGCTTACCGATTTTCATGGCCGTCCTGTGAAATTCCTTTTTCACGCCAAAGGTACCGGCATGCCCCGAACAGCGTTCCACGATGTTCAACGTGGTATCCGGCACCAGCTGCAAGGTCTCGGCAGTTTTCCGGCCAACGTTCTGTACGCGGGAATGGCAAGGAATATGATACGAAATATTGCCTAGCGATTCCTTGAATTGCGTCATCAGCAAGCCATCCCGGTTACGCGAAATAAAGTATTCGAACGGGTCCCACATTGCCTCCTTCACCAGCTGGGTATCTGCATCGTCCGGGAACATCAGTGGCAATTCCTGCTTGTACATCAGCGTGCATGAGGGAATCGGCGTCAGGATCGCATAGCCTTCGCGCGCCAGATCCGCCAGCTGCGGGATATTGATTTTTTTCTTTTCCTCCACGCCGGCCAAGTCACCTTGTTCGAGCTTCGGCATGCCGCAGCAAGCTTCCTTCTCCACCAGCACATAAGGAATCTGATTGTGATCGAGAATCGCCAGCATATCATGCCCGATACCGGGCTCGTTATAATTCACATAGCAGGTTGAATACACGGCGACCTTGCCCGGCGTGAGTTTGCCATCGCGTACCGGATAGGCGCTCGACTTCTTCGCCCCCTTGCGAAATTTCTGGCTGGCGAACTCCGGCAACCAGGCATCCTTGTCGACCCCGAGCGTGCTTTCCATCAAGCCGCGCGCGACCTTGGTCTTGTTCACCGCGTTGACTGCCTGGGTCACGATCGGTATGCCGGCGAACTTGCCATGCATGTCGGTGCTGGATAAAAACTTGTCGCGAAAACCGACTTCCCCCTTTTTGTACTTTACGGCTTTGGCGCGCAGCATCAGGTGCGGGAAATCGACATTCCATGAATGCGGCGGCGTGTACGGACATTTCGTCATATAGCAGACGTCGCACAGGTAGCACTGGTCGATCGCTTTCCAATAATCCTTTTTGTCGACGCCGTCGACTTCCATGGTCGGCGATTCATCGACCAGGTCGAACAAGGTCGGAAAGGTAGCGCACAGGGAAACGCAGCGGCGACAGCCATGGCAAATGTCGAAAACCCGTTCCAGCTCCCCGTTGAGCGAGTCTTCATTGTAGAAGTCTTCGCTTTTCCAATTGAGCGGATGCCGTGTTGGCGCTTCAAGATTGCCTTCGCGATTCGACATTTTTTACCCTATGGATAATTCCCAAGGAGCCTGCGCGGACTTGACTCGGGCCGCCGCTGCGCGCCCTGATCAGGAATGGATAGAACGTCCTATTGTCATGAGCCGGCTTTGAAGCAGGCTCATGGCAGTCCTCTGCCGGAGTTATTCCGGGCCAAGCGTCGCCGGAAGAGGAACTTCATGGGATTCACTAAAAGATCTAGTCAACCAGCGCATCCAGCGCTTTTTGATAGCGGTTGGCATGTGAACGCTCCGCCTTGGCGAGTGTTTCGAACCAGTCGGCGATTTCATCGAAGCCTTCCTCGCGCGCGGCCTTGGCCATGCCCGGATACATATCGGTGTACTCATGCGTTTCGCCGGCAACAGCGGCTTGCAGATTCAGGCGCGACGAACCGATCGGCAGGCCGGTGGCCGGGTCGCCGACGGTTTCCAGGTATTCCAGGTGGCCGTGCGCATGGCCGGTTTCTCCTTCGGCAGTCGAACGGAACAGCGCTGCGACATCGTTCTGTCCTTCGATATCCGCCTTGTTCGCGAAGTACAGGTAACGCCGATTGGCTTGCGATTCACCGGCGAATGCCTCTTTCAAATTGGCTTCGGTTTTTGATCCTTTTAAATTGGCCATGTCAATCTCCTTGGGTGTATTGACTGCAATTAAAATGCGGATTGCCGGGCAGTGCCCGGCCGTCAGGCGGCACCTCTCGCCAGTGAAAACTTCGATAGCATACGCAGCTTTCTTCTGGATTGTCGACTGAATAACTTAAAAGCTCAAATTGGCAATATCAATCTTGCTTATTGTCAAATGCAATTACAATTAGCACCGTTTTCAGGGCAGAAAATGCCTATCAGTCTGTACCGCGTTCGGAGAATCATGACTCAGGGACGGTAAATCAACGCCACCGCTTCCGCCGCGATGCCCTCTTCGCGCCCGAGATAGCCAAGCCGTTCATTGGTTTTAGCCTTGATGTTGACTTGACCCGGGTCGATGCCGAGGTCGTGCGCCACGTGGGCAGTCATCTGGGGAATATGCGGCGCCATTTTTGGCGCCTGCGCGATAATCGTTACATCGATATTGCCGACCGCATACCCTGCTTCCGCTACCCGTCGCACCGATTCCTTCAGCAGCGCGCGCGAATTTGCCCCCGAGAATTGCGGGTCGGTATCCGGGAAATGGCGTCCGATATCGCCCAGTGCGGCTGCGCCAAGCAGCGCATCGGTAATCGCATGTAATAATACATCGGCATCCGAATGGCCGAGCAAGCCGGTCGGGTGCGGAATAGTGACGCCGCCGATCACCAGTTCGCGCCCCGGCACCAATGCATGGCAGTCATAACCCTGGCCGATGCGAAACGGTGGAAGTTTAATCATTCGATTCCTTTAAATACAGTTCCGCCTGAACGATATCATGCGGCAGCGTGAGTTTGAAGTTGCGCGGATTTCCTTCGACCAGCTTTGGCTGAAAGCCCAGCGCTTCGATAGCGCCCGCTTCATCGGTGACCTGGCCGGACTGCTCCAGTGCCCGCCGTAACAAGGCGTAGCGGAACATTTGCGGAGTCTGCGCCGCCCACAGCCCCCTGCGTTCAACCGTCGCTTGCACGCGGCCATAGTCGTCGGCGCGTTTCAGCGTATCCACCACCGGTATCGCCAGCAAGCCGCCAACCGGATCATCGCGCAATGCATGCACCAGGCGGTCGATCAGTCCGACCACAAGGCCGGGACGCGCCGCGTCATGTACCAGGACCCAGTCGGCATCGCCGACCTGCTCGCGAATCGTCCGCAGGCCGTTCAGCACCGAGTCGCGCCGGGTCGCGCCGCCGCAATACAGGATGCTGACGCGGGCGCCGGAACCGGTATAAGGTGCATCGGCCATCGCCTCGGCAACATAAGCGTCGTCCGGGCTGACCACGATAAAGGTATGGTCGATCACCTGCGCCGCGGCAAAGGTATCGGCGACATGGCGCAACATCGGTTTGCCGGCCAGGGCCAGATACTGCTTGGGATATTCGGCGCCCATGCGCGCGCCGACACCGGCGGCGGGAATCAGGGCAAAATGGCGCGGCACGGTCATGGATAAGGAAAAAATGATGGCACAGGTTGATTAAAAATGAAAATACAAGGAAAAATAAGGGAAAAACCGGCTATCCGTCAGGACGGCTGTTGCGTCCCGATCAGGTTCGAGGCTTCAGGAAAAGGCTTGGTTTATAATCGCATCATAATTTTTCGCTGTCAAATCGGCTAGCTTAAGCCGGTTCCGCATAACGGCATTTCGGATGTCGTCACTCAATGCCATTTAATTTAAAGAAATCTCTTCCAAAACCGGGCAATCGCTTTGCCCTGCCGCCCACGCATGGCTCAGCCGATGCCTATGCGCTGGCGCAGGTGGCGACCGAACTGAAAGCGCAGCAGCGCATGCTGGCCGTGGTCGTGGCCAATGCGGCTGACGCCCAGCGCCTGCTTACTGAACTTCCATGGTTCGGCGCAACCGGCCCCGATGCGTTGCGCTGCCACTTGCTGCCCGATTGGGAAACCTTGCCGTACGATGCATTCTCGCCGCACCAGGACCTGGTGTCGGAACGGCTGGCAACCCTGCATGAAATACAAAATGGCCAGTGCGATGTGCTGATCGTGCCGGCCACCACCGCGCTGGTGCGGATGGCGCCGCCGTCTTTCCTCGCGGCCTATACCTTCTTTTTCAAGCAGGGTGAAACGCTCGACGAAGCGCGGCTCCGGTCGCAACTCACGCTGGCCGGCTACACCCATGTGACGCAGGTGATGTCGCCCGGCGAATACTCGGTGCGCGGCGGCCTGATCGACCTGTTCCCGATGGGCTCGGCGCTGCCGTACCGGCTCGACCTGTTCGGCGACACGATTGAAACGAACCGCACCTTCGATGCCGACACCCAGCGCTCGCTCTATCCGGTGCGTGAAGTGCGGCTGCTGCCGGGCCGCGAATTTCCAATGGACGAAGCGGCCCGCACCGCTTTCCGCAGCCGCTGGCGTGAAGTGTTCGAGGGCGACCCTTCGCGCTCCTCGATCTACAAGGATATCGGCCACGGCATCGCTTCAGCCGGCATCGAGTATTACCTGCCGCTGTTTTTCGAGGAAACCGCGACCCTGTTTCAATACGTGCCTGCCGACACCACTTTTGCCCTGGTCGGCGATATCGATGCGTCGATCAAGCGCTTCTGGAGCGATACGCAGTCGCGCTATAAATTTTTAAAAGCCGACCGCGAGCGCCCGCTGCTGCCGCCCGAATCGTTATTCCTGACCGACGAGGATTTCTTCACGCTGGCCAAGCCACATGGGCGGATCGTCATGCAGCAGGATGACGCCGCGTCCGAACTGTCGGCGCCCTTGCCTAATATTGCAGTCAACCGGCGCGCAGACGATCCGCTGGTCAACCTGCGATCGTATCTGTTGCAAACCGGCAAGCGCGTCATGATTTGCGCCGAATCCGGCGGCCGGCGTGAAACGCTTCAGCAGTACTTCAATGAATACAAGCTGCCGCTCGCGCTGACCGAGGGCTATCAGGATTTCATCACCGCGTCCGACAAGGTCATGCTGGGCATCGCGCCGCTGCACGCCGGTTTCGAGCTGGGCGCCGAATCCGGCAATCTTGCGTTCATCACCGAGACCGAGCTGTATGCCGGGTCCGGACGCCGGATCGGCCGCAAAAAGCAGGAAGGCGCGACCCAGGTCGAGTCGATGGTGCGCGACCTGTCCGAGCTGAAGATCGGCGATCCGGTGGTCCATGCCAATCACGGGATAGGCCGCTACATGGGCTTGATCAGCATGGACCTCGGCGAAGGCGAGACGGAATTCCTGCACCTGGAATATGCCAGGGATACCAAGCTCTATGTGCCGGTGTCGCAGTTGCACGTGATATCGCGTTACTCCGGCGCTGCGCCGGAAGACGCGCCGCTGCACACGCTGGGCTCGGGCCAGTGGGAAAAAGCCAAGCGGCGGGCCGCGCAGCAGGTGCGCGACACCGCCGCCGAACTGCTCAACCTGTATGCGCGGCGGGCATCCCGCCAGGGCCATGCATTCGAATATTCGGCGCATGATTACGAGGCGTTCGCCGAAAGCTTCGGATTTGAAGAAACCGCCGACCAGGCCGCAGCGATCAATGCCGTCATCCAGGATATGACCAGCGGCAAACCGATGGACCGCCTGATCTGCGGCGACGTCGGCTTTGGTAAAACCGAGGTCGCGTTGCGCGCCGCCTTCGTCGCGGTGTTGGGCGGCAAGCAGGTTGCGATCCTGGCGCCGACCACGCTGCTGGCGGAACAGCATGCGCAAACCTTTGCCGATCGCTTCGCCGACTGGCCGGTGAAAATTGCCGAGCTGTCGCGTTTCCGGTCCGGAAAGGAAATTACGCAGGCGATCAAGGGCATGGCCGATGGCACGCTCGATATCGTGATCGGGACTCATAAACTGCTGTCGAACGACATCAAGTTTTCGCGCCTCGGGCTGGTCATCATCGATGAGGAACATCGATTCGGCGTGCGCCAGAAGGAAGCGCTGAAGGCGCTACGCGCCGAGGTCGACGTGCTGACCCTGACCGCGACGCCAATCCCGCGCACGCTCGGCATGGCGCTCGAAGGCCTGCGCGACTTTTCAATCATCGCGACCGCCCCGCAAAAACGGCTGGCGATCAAAACCTTCGTCCGCAGCGAGGGCGAATCGGTGATCCGCGAAGCCTGCCTGCGCGAACTCAAGCGCGGCGGCCAGGTATACTTTCTGCATAACGAAGTCGAGACCATCCAAAACCGCCGCGCGATGCTGGAAGCGCTGCTGCCGGAAGCCCGTATCGGCGTGGCGCATGGCCAGATGCATGAACGCGACCTTGAAAAGGTCATGCGCGATTTCGTGGCGCAGCGGTTCAACATCCTGCTGTGCACCACCATCATTGAAACCGGCATTGACGTGCCGAGCGCGAACACGATCGTGATGCACCGCGCCGACAAGTTCGGACTGGCGCAGTTGCACCAATTGCGCGGCCGCGTCGGACGTTCGCACCACCAGGCATACGCTTACCTGATGGTGAATGACGTGCAGGGCCTGACCAAGCTGGCCCAGCGCCGGCTCGACGCCATTCAGCAGATGGAAGAACTCGGCAGCGGCTTCTACCTGGCGATGCATGACCTCGAAATCCGCGGCGCCGGCGAAGTGCTGGGCGAAAGTCAGTCGGGCTAAATGACGGAGATCGGGTTCCAGCTCTACTCCGACATGCTCAATGAAGCCGTGCGCGCGCTAAAGAATGGCAAGGAGCCCGACCTGGCAGCACCGCTGTCGACCACGACCGAGATCAACCTGCATGTGCCGGCGCTGTTGCCGAATGAATTTTGCGGCGATGTGCATGAGCGGCTCTCGCTCTACAAGCGCCTGGCCAATTGCACTTCTCAGGAAGCGCTCGACGATTTGCAGGAAGAACTGATCGACCGCTTCGGCAAACTGCCCGATCCGGCCAGGGCACTGATTGAAACCCACCGGCTGCGGGTTGCCGCAAAAACCGTCGGTATTGTTAAAATCGATGCGCATGGTGAATCGGCCCTGCTGCAGTTCGAGCCCGACCCGCCGATCGACGCCATGCGCATCATTCAGCTGATCCAGAAAAACCGGCATATCAAGCTGAACGGCCCGGACAAGCTGCGTATCACCGCCAGCATGCCCGATCTCGCGAGCCGCGTTTCGCAAGTCAAAGCGACTATCCGGTCGTTGACAGCGTAAAACCCTATTCAAAAAAACCACTTATTTCCCTGACTCTCAATGAACCTGATCCTGCAAGGCCCGGTCGCCGGCCCGACTGAAATCAACCATATTGCCGCACTGGCCGGTGCCCGCCGCGTGATTCCGCTTGGCGCGCACGCTTACCGCTGCGAAGAAGTGGACGCGTCCGATGCTGTCCGGGCGCAGGTCGACGCCGCCTGTCTGGCGGCCCGGGTCGATGGCACGTTCATCGCCGGCGGACAGCGGCTGTCCGATTTCAAATTGGTCGCAATGGACATGGATTCAACGCTGATCACAATCGAATGCATAGATGAAATCGCCGATATGCAGGGCTTGAAGCCGCAAGTCGCCGAAATTACCGAAGCTGCGATGCGCGGCGAAATCGAATTCCGGGAATCCCTGATGCGGCGGGTATCGTTATTGAAAGGGCTCGATAGCGCGGCCCTGCAGCAGGTTTACCAGCAACGTCTGCGGCTGTCGCCCGGCGCGGAAGCCATGCTCGCCGCGGTCAAGGCCGCCGGCCTGAAAACCCTGCTGGTTTCCGGCGGCTTCACCTTTTTCACCGACCGGGTCAAGGAGCGGCTCGGGCTCGACTATGCGCACTCGAACGTGCTGGAAATTGCCGACGGCAAGCTGACCGGCAAAGTGACTGGAGAAATCGTCGATGCCGAAGAAAAGAAGCGCACCGTCGAACGGGTCTGCGCCGCGCTTGATATCTCGCCGCGGCAAGCGATTGTCATGGGTGACGGCGCCAACGATCTCAGGATGATGGGAATTGCCGGCATGTCGGTCGCGTTCCGCGCGAAGCCGATTGTGCGGGCGCAAGCGGACGTGGCCTTGAATTTTTCGGGACTGGACGGCATATTGAACTTGTTCGAACAATAAATCTTTACGCCGATCCACAAACTGAATAATAAGGGAGGCCACATGGCGCAGGAACTGGTACTTGACAGCCAGCTGGAATCGAAGAAAAACCTGGCCTGGTGGCTTTATCTCTTCCACGGCGCGAGCCTGGTATTTTCCATGGGTGCCTTTTCATGGATACCGCTCATCATCAGCTACCTCAAACGTCCCGATACCGCCGGCACCTTCGTCTATAGCCATCACACCTGGCAGATCCGCTCGTTCTGGTGGTATGTTTTGTGGATCATCGTTGGTGGCATCCTGTTTGCAACGATTATCGGCATTCCCCTCGCCTGGCTGGTCTGGGCCATCGCCTGGGTCTGGAAAGCCTATCGCCTCATCAAGGGATTCATTGCGCTGAATGACAACAAACCTATGCCGGTTTGAAATTGTTAGCGCAATCGAACATACCTTGCCACTCTGCCGCCTGCCTCGCAGAATGCATCCTTTTTGACCAATAAAGGTGCAGACCGAGGTCCCGGAAACAGTGCCGCGCCGCCGTACCCGATCAAGATGATCATCATAAGGATCATCTTGTTGATCACCGCTTCGATCATCACAGCGGTAATTCAACGCGGTAATTCACTGTGCTCAGGACGTTCCTGACGCTACTGGTCTTTTTGTAAATTTGTTGCCGTAAGGCGAGCTGCGTGCCGGCTGCCTTCGCCATTTTTTGCAGATTCCATTTTCCGAGGTCCGAGTCTTGTCCACCAACTATAGTTTGCTCAGGCAGCACCTCACCCGTTTCGGTATCAATGATATCGAACAGGCACCAACGGCCGCACAGTGGCCAGACTTTGTCGATCGGATGCAGCGCGCATGGTCGGAAGCGGAACTGTCCAGGCAACCTAGCTCGCGTGAGCTGCAGGCGTTGTACACTCGCCTCGAAGAAGCACAGCGGATTGCCGGACTGGGCCATTGGTCTTTCAACCATCCGGCCCACGGTGGTCTCTGGTCGGATGACTGCTTCCGCATACTGGGCCTCGCGACGTCTTCATCCACTCTGAATTACCGCCGCCTGTTAAGACAGGTACACAAGGATGATCTCGCGGCGCTGAAAGACCGGATCGATGCGGCATTGCATGACGGCAAGGATTTCGAAATCGAGTTCCGGCTGTTGGCGCAGAGCGCGGAAACGCGCTGGGTGCGCGTGGTCGGGCAACCGGTAAGAGACGCACGCAATACCGTATGCCGCCTGCACGGCACGGTGACTGATGTGACGCGGCGCAAACAGGTTGAACTGCGGCAGGCGATGGAGCATGCGGTGACCCGCCTGCTGGCCGAGTCGGCCTCGCTGGTGGAAGTCATGCCGGAAATCATAGAAACAATTTGTGAAACGCTGGGCTGGGTTTGCGGCGCCATGTGGACCGTTAACAAGAAAGAATCCTCGCTCCGGCGCAACGCGGTCTGGGCTCGCGCCAAACCGCAAATCGAAGGGTTTTACCGTTTATCCAAGCACTCATTGCAACTGCCGGCGTGCGCCAGCCTGATCGGCCGCACGTTTCACCTGAATGAACCCGTTTGGATACCCGATGTAACGCACGATGTGCGCTTCCCGCGTGCGGATGCAGCGCGCAAGGCCGGCTTGCGGGCGGCATTCGCTTTTCCAATCGAATCGGGCGGCGAAATACTCGGCATCATGGAATTATTCGCCAGACAGGCACAACAGGCGGATCGGGAAATGATGCGCAGCGCCCACTTCATCGGCCGTCATATCGGGCAGTTTTACCAGCGCCAGCAAACCGAGGCGGCGCTGCGCGAGAGCGAAGCCCATTTCCGTGCCCTGGTCGAGCAGGCTTCCGATAGTTTTTACGTGCATGACTTTGAGGGCCGCTTCATCGATGTCAACCAACGCGGCTGCGACTGCCTCGGTTACACCCGCAGCGAGCTGCTCAGCATGAGCCTGGCCGACATCGATGTCGATCTGCCGATTCAAAAATTGAAGGGCCTGCTCGGGCCTATTACGCCGGGCGCGCCGATTGCGCTCGAAAGCCGGCACCGCCATCGCGACGGCACGGTATTTCCGGTCGAGATGCGAATCGGTCCGATCGAAATCAATGGCAACCAGCATTTGCTGTCGCTGGTCAGAGATGTCACCGAAAGGAAAGAATTGCAGGACCATATCCAGCACCTTGCCTATCACGATCCACTGACCAATCTGCCGAACCGGGCCATGTTCAACCGCCATCTGAGTCATGCCCTGATCCAGGCACGTCGTTACAGCAAGGGACTGGCGGTCCTGTTCATTGATCTTGACCGCTTCAAGAATATCAACGATACGCTAGGGCACGACGCCGGCGACCGGCTGCTGCAGGAAATGGCGCGCCGGCTATCCGCATCGCTGCGCAGCGGCGACCTGGTCGCCCGTCTCGGCGGCGATGAATTCGTGGTGCTGATCGAAGAAGTCAGCGACTCGAGCCGGGTGATCCAGGTGGCGCGCCAGATTCTCGGCGCACTGGTCAAGGAATATCCGCTTGACGGGCAACTGATTCATATCACTGCGAGTATCGGCATCAGCACTTTCCCGGAAGACGGGCGCGACGAATTTTCATTGATGAAGCATGCCGATGTCGCGATGTACCGGGCCAAGGACGGCGGCAAGAATAATTTCCAGTTTTATTCGGCGCAAATGGATCTGCACTCGGCCGCGCAGCTTGCGCTCGAGTCGGGCTTGCGGCGCGCGATCGACCGCAATGAACTGGTCCTGCACTACCAGCCCAAGGTTGAAGCACGAAGCGGGCGCATCTCGGGGGCGGAAGTGCTGGTGCGCTGGCAGCATCCGGAACTGGGTCTCTTGCAACCCGAGGATTTCATCCCGCTTGCGGAAGAAACCGGGCTGATCGTGCCATTGACCAAATGGGTATTGCGCAAGGCATGCGGACAAAATCAGCTATGGAAAAATCAGGGCCTGCCGCCGCTGCGGATCGCGGTGAATCTATCGGCGCGCCAGTTTGCCGATGAAAAGCTCATGTCCGACGTCGCCAGTACGCTAAGCGAAATCGGCATGGACCCGACCCTGCTCGAACTTGAAATCACCGAGAGCATGATGATGCGGGATATCGATAACACGATCGCAGTCCTGTCGGGGCTGAAGGAACTGGGCATCCGGATTGCGATCGATGATTTCGGCATTGGTTATTCTTCGCTATCGCATCTGAAGCAGTTTCCAATCGATATTATCAAGATTGACCGCTCATTCATTACCGATGTGCCTGGCAATCAGGCGGACGCCGCGATTGCCGATGCGATTATCGCGATGGGTAAAAGTCTGAAAATCATCGTGGTGGCGGAGGGTGTGGAAGAACCGGAACAGCTGGAATTCCTGCGTAGCCGCGGCTGTGATGAAATCCAGGGATTTTTCTTCAGCCGGCCGCTGCCGGTCGATGAATTTTGCCAGTTAATCTATGAAAACATCGAGGCATCGGCGAGTACTTAGACTACGGAATCAACAGGCCGCGCAGTCGGTTTCACCATGGCGGTCGTCTCGACCATGACGCGCTCGGCGTCGGATGGCCGGATCACGCTTGCCCGTTTGGCCGCTTCAACGACTTGCGCCAGCAATTCTTCCATGTTTAATTTACCGTGCGAAGCCGAGAAGCGATAAACGCTCGTGAATACTGCACTGCGCACGACACTGTTATCCCTCCTTAATAACTGAAGACAAAACGATTGATTTCGCTATGCTGCGTCGGGTTTGCAATCCCATCCGCCATCCACCGTAAGGCAACGCGAAATCATGATCCGCACCTTGTTTGCAGCAACGCAGCGATGTCGTACGCGATTTTTAATGCGCATCGTGGTTTTCGCTATCCATATGTTGGGTTTGAATTTACTCACTATGCCTGCGGCGAATGCGGCTTCGGCCGTGCCGATTGCAGCAGTGTGGAAACTGGTGCCTTTTTTTCATCACGGTTATGACCAAAGTCAAACAAAGGAATACCCGAGCAGACCGGTCGCTTGCCAGTCATTAATTATTGAATTCCCCTCGAACGTGCTTGATGGATGTAAATCCGCCATCGTTCCCTCCACTAATAGCCCAGTGACTTGCGTTTGCGACTATGTCGGCTATTCACATCCGCTTGGCGTCAGCTTTGCTGCGGAAATCTGTCCCGATGGCTATGTCAATACCTGGGATGGGAAATGCTTGCCCAGGCAGGACAGGAACCCTGCCAAAAGCGACGTTGGCCGCCCTGCACCAGGGGCCTGCGTACTCAATCCCATCGATGCCAGCAGCGGCAACAAGTATCAGGAAGAAATCGACTATGCGGCAACCGGCGCCGCCGCCCTGGTGTTTGTGCGGCACTACAATTCCAGCGCCGTCGTAAAGCCAGGCCGCCTCGGCGCGCAGTGGCGCAGTCGGTTCGATCGGAGCATCCGAATTACCGGCAACGATACCATTTCTACCGCGCATGTCATGCGGCCCGAAGGCAAGATTTTCTACTTTACGTTGATCAATGGCGCATGGACGGCCGACAGCGATATGAACGATCGCCTTTCGCCTCTGAACGGCGGTGGCTGGCAATACAAGGTCGCCGCCGACCAGTCCACCGAATACTACGATGCCGCCGGCAGGCTGGTGCGCATGACCGATCACAACGGCGCCAGCCATACCCTTGCCTATGATGCACAGGACCGCATGGCCACGGTCAGCGATGCGTTCGGGCACAGCCTCGGTTTTGAATATGATCCCGGCAACCGGATCGCCATGATGCGCACGCCTGGTGGCGACACGATCAGCTATGCCTACGATGGGGCAAACAATCTGGCCAGCGTCACCTATGCCGACGGCGCCATGCGGCGGTATCTCTACGAGAACACCGCTTTCCCGCATGCGCTGACCGGCATCATCGACGAGAATGGCAAGCGCTATGCCTCCTGGTCCTATGACGCGCTGGGCCGCGCCATCGGCAGCGAGCATGCCGGCGGTGCCGACAAGGCGACCGTGTCATACCAGCAAACCCAGAGCACCTTCACCGATGCCCTGGGCAGCACGCGCAGCATCGGGTTCACCACCGTGCTGGGCATGCGCAAGAGCACCGGCCAGTCGCAGCCAGCCGGCAGCGGTTGCGGACCCGCTTCCGCTGCCACGACCTACGATGCCAATGGCAATGTCGCCACGCGCACCGACTTCAATG
>JAQGMO010000146.1 GCA_028292315.1 Herminiimonas sp.
CGCGCGCGCGTGCAGAGGTAAATCAGCGTTGCCGGGGCGTCAAGGACGCGAATCGGTCCATAAGGGGGCGGCGGACGCAGTTGTGAATACGCGACAGCGAGCCGTACGGCGCGGTATTTGAGGAAACTGGAAGGGGGAAAATGGGGTGGCCGATGGGGCTCGAACCCACGACAACAGGAATCACAATCCTGGACTCTACCAACTGAGCTACGGCCACCACTGAAAACAGTCCTGACTCGATAGGTTATATCGAAACAGCACGCTATTATACAAACTTCAGGCCGGGCTGGCAAATCTATTGCGTTCGGGTCACCCGGCGCGTTCCGAATCGGGTGGCGTTGCGAGTGATATCACCTGCAGGCGCACTTTCAGCAAGTTTGCAAACGCCGATTCCAGGGCAGTATGGCTGCCCGTGGTAAAGGCGGTCACTGCCCCAGCTTCGTCAGATTGCCGCTGCAATGCCTGCTGCGTGAGCAAGCGCGATAATTGCCTGGCGACGGCGTCACCGGTGTCGATAATCGATACCGGTTGATCGGTTGCGCGGGCGGCGGCAGCTTCAATCAGTTCCTGAACGAAAGGATAATGCGTGCAACCAAGCACCAGCGTGTCGGCGCCTTGCGCAACCAGTGGTCCGACATAGCGCTGCACCAGAGTCGCCGTCGCTGCTGAACGCAGCGCGCCTTTTTCAACTTGGTCCGCCAGCCCGTTACAAGCCTGCAATAGAAAACGCACACCGCTCGCTTCGGCGATTTGCCCATGCAAGGCGGCGAACCGCGCGCTCGCCAGCGTGTTTGCCGTCGCCAGCACGCCAACTATCTTGGTCACGGTCAAAAGCGCCGCCGGCTTCAGGCCCGGTTCAACTCCGATCACGAGCAGCGATGGATAACGCTGACGCAGGGCGACGACTGCGGCGGCGGTCGCAGTGTTGCAGGCAACTACCAATGCCTTTATGCCCTGTGCTAACAGGAATTCGGCAATCGCCAGCGTGCGCGCGACCACCTCGGCCTCCGACTTTTCGCCATAAGGCGCGAAGCCGGAATCGGCGACATACAGCAATTGTTCATTGGGGAGGAGGGTGCGAATATGGCGCAGCACCGACAAGCCGCCGATGCCGGAATCAAACACGCCGACCGGCGCGTTGGCGCCGGCCGGCGCCAGGAATGCGCCGCCGTCCCGGGAAGGACGGGTTTCGGGCAAATTATCAGGCAACGGTGACAGGTATCTTGCTGATCGATGTAGCGATGCGTTCCTGCCATTCTTTCGGCCCGGTGTTGTGGACCGACACACCGTTGGAGTCGACCGCCACCGTCACCGGCATGTCCTGCACGTCGAATTCATAGATCGCTTCCATCCCGAGATCCGCGAAACCGACCACTTGCGCGCTCTTGATCGCCTTCGACACCAGGTAAGCCGCGCCGCCGACCGCCATCAGGTATGCCGACTTGTGGTTTTTGATCGATTCAATCGCGACGGGGCCGCGCTCGGCCTTGCCGACCATCGCGATCAAACCGGTTTTTTCCAGCATCATGTCGGTGAACTTATCCATGCGCGTCGCGGTGGTGGGGCCGGCTGGGCCAACCGCTTCATCACGCACCGGATCGACCGGACCGACGTAATAGATGATGCGGTTCGCGAAATCGACCGGCAGCGTTTCGCCTTTAGCCAGCATATCCTGGATGCGCTTGTGCGCGGCGTCGCGGCCAGTCAGCATCTTGCCGTTCAACAGCAGGGTCTGGCCCGGTTTCCACGAAGCGACTTCTTCCTTGGTCAGGGTGTTCAGATCGATGCGTTTCGACTTTTCGGTATCGGGCATCCACTGCACGTCCGGCCAATCCGACAGCGACGGCGCTTCCATGTAGGCCGGGCCCGAGCCGTCGAGCACAAAATGGCCATGGCGGGTAGCGGCGCAGTTTGGAATCATGGCGACCGGCTTCGATGCGGCATGGGTCGGATACATCATGATCTTCACGTCCAGCACCGTGGTCAGGCCGCCCAGGCCCTGGGCGCCAATGCCGAGCGCATTGATTTTCTGGAATAGCTCGATGCGCAATTCCTCGGTCTTGTTTTGCGGGCCGCGCTTGAGCAGGTCATACATGTTGATATCTTCCATCAACACTTCCTTCGCCATCAGCATCGCTTTTTCAGCGGTGCCGCCGATGCCGATACCGAGCATGCCGGGCGGGCACCAGCCGGCGCCCATGGTCGGCACGGTTTTCATGACCCAGTCCACCAGTGAATCGGACGGATTCAGCATCACGAACTTGGATTTGTTTTCCGAGCCGCCGCCCTTGGCCGCGACTTGCACGTCGACCGTATTGCCGGGGACGACTTCCATGTGGATCACCGCGGGAGTATTGTCCTTGGTGTTCTTGCGTTCGAACTGCGGGTCGGCGACGATTGATGCGCGCAGCTTGTTTTCCGGGTTGTCGTATCCGCGGCGCACGCCTTCATTGACGGCATCGGCGATCGAACCGCTAAAACCCTCGAAGCGCACATCCATGCCGATTTTCATGAACACGTTAACGATGCCGGTATCCTGGCAGATCGGACGGCGGCCTTCGGCGCACATGCGCGAATTGGTCAGAATCTGGGCGATCGCATCCTTTGCCGCCGGGCTTTGCTCCATTTCATAGGCGCGGGCCAAGTGCTGGATGTAATCGACCGGATGGTAATAGCTGATGTACTGCAGCGCCGCGGCAACGGATTCAATCAGATCTTCTTGTTTGATGATGGTCATGATGGCTTTGCGAATATTTAGTGGGAGTTCTTGTTCTTGTCATGGTTGGGCGCCATGATGCGATCGCTGTACGCAATTGCAATTGCCGACAGCAGAAAAACGACGTGGATGCCGGTTTGCGCCAGCAGCGTCTTTTCATCATACGCCCTGGCGTTGATGAAGGTCTTGAGCAAATGGATCGACGAGATACCGATGATAGCGGTAGCGAGCTTGACCTTCAGCACCGACGCATTGACATGCGATAACCATTCCGGCTGGTCAGGATGACCTTCGAGGTTCATGCGCGAGACGAAGGTTTCATAACCGCCGACGATCACCATGATCAACAGGTTGGAAATCATCACCACGTCGATGAGGCCAAGCACCACCAGCATGATGGTGGTTTCAGTCAGCTTGGTCGGCCTGACGGCGCCGTCGATGGCGACTGCATCGAGGATATGCTGCAGCGAGCTTGCATTGCCCATCACTGCGCCAATCAGATCGGACAACTCGACCCAAAAGTGATAAACATATACGCACTGCGCAAGGATAAGGCCCAGGTAAAGCGGCAACTGAAGCCAGCGCGTCATGAAAATGAAATTCGCCAGCGGGTTAATTCGTTTTTTCTGGCTGATGTCGGTACTATCGGTAAGCTTCATAGAGCGGTTCTCGAGTGAAAGGCTGTAAATGCAGTCAGGCATTTTACACGGGCTGGCGGTTTCGTTGTGGAAGCGTGAGCCGGGTAACGGGATTCCCTGGCATCCAGTCTGGGCGGGCGTCGGATAATAATTCGACAATATGGATGATCGGCTAAAATTATATTAATCATTTAACCAGGCATGGCGTATTCGCATGGCGCTTGTGAAATTGGAATGTAAAAATTGGTATGTGACAATTAGTATGTAAGGCTTGAGTAAGAGTAAAAGCCTATCGTTAAATTAAAATTCAAACCGTGCAGGAGACACTCATGGCAGAGATAGAAACCCTGAAGCAGGAGAGCCGCGTTTTTTCGCCGTCGCCTGATTTCGTCGGCAACGCGACCATTTCGGGAATGGACGCATACCAGGCGCTGTGCGAGGAAGCCGAGCATGACTATGAAGGATTCTGGGCCCGCCTCGCGCGTCAGAACCTTGAATGGCGCAAGCCGTTCACCAGGACGCTCGATGAATCGAATGCGCCTTTCTACAAATGGTTCGACGATGGCGAGCTGAACGTATCCTACAACTGCCTCGACCGCAATCTCGCCAACGGCAACGCAGAGAAGGTCGCAATTATCTTCGAGTCGGACAACGGCGAGTCGACCCGGTATACCTACCGGGAATTGCATCAGAAAGTCTGCAAATTTTCCAATGGACTCAAATCGCTGGGCATAAGGAAGGGCGATCGCGTCGTCATTTACATGCCGATGTCGGTGGAAGGCGTGGTGGCGATGCAGGCTTGCGCGCGGATCGGGGCGACGCACTCTGTCGTGTTCGGCGGTTTTTCCGCAAAGTCGCTGCAGGAACGCATCATCGATGCCGGCGCGGTGGCGGTCATCACCGCTGACGAACAGGCGCGCGGCGGCAAGCAGTTGCCGTTGAAAGCGATCGTCGATGAAGCCATTGGCCTGGGCGGCTGTGAAGGGATCAGGAATGTAGTCGTTTACCAGCGTACCAAGGGAAATATCAACTTTGTTCAGGGCCGCGACATCTGGATGCACGACCTGGTGGCCGGCCAGGCTGACCAATGCGAGCCGGAATGGGTAGGCGCCGAGCACCCGTTATTCATTCTGTATACATCGGGCTCGACCGGCAAGCCGAAGGGCGTGCAGCATTCGTCGGCCGGCTACCTGCTGTGGGCAGCGCTGACGATGAAATGGACCTTCGACATCAAGCCGTCCGACGTGTTCTGGTGCACGGCCGACATCGGCTGGGTTACCGGGCATAGTTATATTACGTACGGCCCGCTGGCGGTGGGGGCGACGCAGGTGGTATTCGAAGGCATTCCAACCTATCCGAACGCGGGGCGTTTCTGGGAGACGATCCAGAAGCACAAGGTCAGCATTTTCTACACGGCGCCGACGGCAATCCGGTCGCTTATCAAGGCGGCGGAGGCGGCTCCGCAAAACCACCCGGACAAATACGACTTGTCGAGCCTGCGGCTGCTGGGGTCGGTGGGTGAGCCGATCAATCCGGAAGCGTGGATGTGGTACTACAAGCACATCGGCGGCGAGCGCTGTCCGATTGTCGACACCTTCTGGCAGACCGAGACGGGCGGCCACATGATCACGCCGCTGCCGGGCGCGACGCCCATGGTGCCGGGTTCGTGCACCTTGCCGCTGCCGGGCATCATGACCGCCATCGTCGACGAGGCCGGCGCCGATGTCGCCAACGGGCAGGGCGGCATTTTGGTCGTGAAACGGCCATGGCCGTCGATGATCCGCACCATCTGGAACAATCCGGAACGTTTTAAAAGCAGCT
>JAQGMO010000233.1 GCA_028292315.1 Herminiimonas sp.
TGGCTATTCCGGCTGCAGGCGGATAACGCCGGAACCAGCCGTTCCGGTGCTGCACGGCTCTTCATCGAATGCGATATCGCCATCCTGTATCGCTGCGCCGGTGGCCGCCAGTCCTTCGAAACCAAATAATTGCTTGTCCATCAGGTGCGATGGCACCACGGTAGATAGCGAAGAAAAAATATTATCGACCCGTCCCGGGAATTTCTTTTCCCATTCGCGCAGCATGCCCTTGATCTGCTTGCGCTGCAGGTTTTCCTGGCTGCCGCACAGATCGCACGGAATGATCGGGAAATTCTTGACTTCGGCATAGCGCGCCGTATCTGCTTCCTTCACATAAGCCAATGGGCGGATCACGATATGTTTGCCGTCATCCGATTGCAGTTTCGGCGGCATGCCTTTCAGCTTGGCGCCGAAAAACATGTTGAGGAAAAAAGTCTCCATGATATCGTCGCGATGATGGCCAAGCGCAATCTTGGTGGCCCCGAGTTCATCGGCAACCCGGTACAGGATGCCGCGCCGCAGCCGCGAGCACAGCGAGCAAGTGGTTTTCCCCTCGGGGATAAGGCGCTTGACGATGCTGTAGGTATCTTGTGTTTCAATATGAAACGGCACCCCGAGCCGCTCCAGGTATTCTGGCAATACGTGAGCCGGGAAATTCGGCTGCTTCTGGTCCAGGTTAACCGCGACGATGTCGAAGCTGATCGGCGCGCGCTGCCGCAAGGTGAGCAAAATGTCGAGCAGGGCATAGCTATCCTTGCCGCCTGATAGGCAAACCATGACGCGGTCGCCGTTCTCGATCATGTTGAAATCGCCTATCGCCTGGCCGACCTGACGGCACAGCCGTTTGTGCAATTTGTTGTTTTCATAGGCAAATTTTTCCATTTGCCGGTGTGACTGCGGTGTGGCTTCGTCTGAAAAAGCCACGTTTGCCGATTCCAGCACTTAAGCCTCCTTGATCCGGAACACTTCAACCCCGACCGAGTCGCAGTCGGGATAGACATCAGGCTTTTCAGTCGATACGCGCACCGCCCGCACTTTTGGATGGGTCAGCATCGCCTCTGCCACGTCGTCGCATAGCGTTTCCTGCAAATGAATATGGCCCTGCGCCATGCGCTTCGCAATCGTGTCGCGCATGAAATCATAATCGACCACTTCATGCAAATGGTCGCCCTGGGGCGTCGAGAGCGCGAGCGGAATGAACAGATCGACATTGATCAGCACTCGCTGCTCGCCCTTTTTCTCGAATTCATGGACGCCGATATTGATCTGAACTTCATAGTTGCGCAGGAATAGCCGACGGCAATCGCTTAAAGCAGAATGTGACAAAGAAGAAAACATAATTTAAAAAGTTAGCGTGCAGTTTTGCACCGGTTTTGCATATTCATGCACATTCATGCAGATTCAGGCATGGTCATTTAGCGACGAACATCACGTCGCGCTGTAGCGGGATCAAGTGCTGACCGCCATCCACCACCAGCGTGGTCCCCGTAATCGCGGGCGATTCCGCCACAAAGCATATGGCGGCGGCAATATCTTCGGGCGTGCTGGATTTTCCCAGCGGCGTCACAGTATGCGCCTTTGCGAATCCTTCTTCAGTCTGATCTCCGGAGACCAGCGTGATGCCGGGGGCAATGCCGGCTACTCGTACTTTCGGCGCGAGCGCCTGGGCCAACATGGTGGTCGCGCTATGCAAGGCAGCTTTTGACAGCGTATACGACAAGAAATCGGGGTTTAAATTGAACAACTTTTGATCGAGCAGATTAATCACGACCGATTGCGACTGCGCCGTTGTCGCATCATACAGCGATTGCGCCAGCAATACCGGCGCCGCCAGGTTGACATGCATATGCCTGTCCATTGCGGCCATTGAAAAATCGGTTGCCGTGTCATGCTCGAACAGTGCTGCGTTATTGACCACACAGGAGACTGGGCCGAGGGCTGCCGCCGCACGGGACAACAGGGTTTTTACGGCGGCTTCGCTGGAGAGGTCGCACTGGATCGCGGCCGCCCGTCTTCCGAGCGCTTCGATTTCGCGCACGGTAGCCAGCGCTTCGGTCTCGGAATGGCCATAATGCACGGCTACATCCCAGCCGCGCCTGGCCAGTGCAAGCGCGATCACGCGCCCGATGCGCCTGGCGGCACCGGTCACCAGTGCAACTTTTTGTCCATTTATGGTCATAGAATGTTTGCGTTGCAAGCGTCTGCCGGAATGCCGGGCTTGAATTACATTGCAACCTGTTTGTCGATTTAACTACAATACCCATTATGCAACTGCAACTCCCTGAACCATGCGCCGATGCGCTCATCGCCTCGCGCTCGCTGCAAACCCTGATTGCCAATGATATCCGGCGGAACTCGGGCTGGATATCGTTTTCCCGGTTCATGGAGCTGGCGCTGTATTCGCCCGGCCTTGGCTACTATAGCGGCGGCGCGGCGAAACTCGGTAAAGAAGGTGATTTTACAACCGCGCCCGAAATCACGCCGCTTTTTGGCAAGACACTGGCCCAGCTGGCCGCCGACCTGATGGGCAAAACCGCGCCGCAAATCATCGAATTCGGCGCCGGCTCCGGCAAGCTGGCCTTCGATATCCTCACTGAGCTGGCGGCAATGGGCGTGACGGTCCATCGTTATTCAATCGTCGAAGTGTCCGGCGAATTACGGGCGCGGCAGCAGAATAGGCTGCGCGGTTTTCCGCAGGTGACCTGGCTGGATCAATTTCCGCCGGCGTTTTCCGGGGTTGTGATCGGCAACGAAGTGCTCGACGCGATGCCGGTCAGCCTGGTCGTGAAGACTGCGCAGGGTTGGCGCGAACGCGGCATTGGCTTGGCGCCCAAGAAGTTCGTCTACCGTGATCGGGCATGCGAGCCTTCATTGATAGCGCAAATTCCGGATGCAGAAGCCTTGCCCGAGGGCTATCTGACCGAAGTGCATCCGATCTCTATCGGGTTCATGAAGTCGCTGGCCGGCATGCTATGCGGCGGCTATGAAAGCACCGGTCACGGCGGGGCGGCAATCATGCTCGACTACGGCTTTCCGGCGCGCGAATATTACCTGTCACAGCGATCCCAGGGCACCCTGATGTGCCATTACCGGCATCATGCGCATCCGGATCCGTTTTATCTGCCCGGCCTGCAAGACATTACGGCGCATGTCGACTTCACCGCCATGGCGTGCGCCGCGATCGACGGCGGGCTGGAACTATTGGGCTATACCAGCCAGGCCGCATTCCTGCTCGACGCAGGACTGGGCGATATATTGTTGCGCACATCGCCGGACGACAAGCTGCGCTATCTGCCGCAAGCCAACGCGGTGCAAAAGCTGACTTCCCCGGCCGAGATGGGCGAGCTGTTTAAAGTGCTGGTAGTCGGGAAGAAAGTGCAATTGCCGGAAAAATTCGACCGGAACGACCGCAGCCACCGGCTGTAATACCATGACGAACTACTAGGCCGCGGCGGCGCGATCCACTATAGAATGGCAAACATCATTCTTTGGAAAGTCGCGCATGCTGCGTTGGTTCCTCACAATTTTCATCGCGCTTGTTATTTTTTCCGCAGCACTGCCGTGGCTGGAAAAACTCGGCGTCGGGCGTCTGCCCGGCGACATCCGTTTTACCTTGTTCGGCAAGACCATCTTCCTGCCATTCGCATCCACGATACTTCTGTCGACCGTGGTATTCCTGGTAGCCCGGCTGTTTTGACTATTTTCAGGTACGATGTTCAAGTATATCCAAGGCACCTTTTATCGACTGCTTTTGGAGTCGTTTTTTCTTATGTAATGCCATGATTCGCTGGGTAGCCGTAATATTTATCGGGTTGCTGATCTTTTCTGCACTATTGCCGGGTCTTGCAAGACTGGGTGTCGGGCGGCTGCCGGGGGATGTGCGATTCAAGCTGTTGGGACAGCCGATGTGCTTGCCGTTCGGGTCGACCGTGCTATGGTCGGCACTGGCTTTTCTGATCGCCGAAGTGGTAAAGATGACTTGTCTGTTTTGTTAAGCGGGTCCGGCGGCGCATATCGGTGAAAGTTACCGTTCTTCACTCGGCATCGAGTATGCCGCGGATATTTTTCAGGTTACGCATCGTGCTGAGCAGATGTTCCTTCACCGCCTCGGAGGCCTCTTCATTGCGCTCTTTTTCCAGCAGATCGAGAATGTGAAGATGCTGATCGCAGTGCTGCCTGTAACGACTGCGGTCCTGCATCGAGCGGTACGATAACAGGCGCCGCACCCGGTTGACCCGGCGGATCGTATCGATAAAAAAAGAATTTCCCGAGCCTTCAACCAGGGTCTCATGAAATCGTACGCCGCGGTCGTGCAGCTGGTCTGCCGAATCGCTTGCTATCCCGCCATTCAGCAAATGCAGTTCCGCCGCGCGGCAGCGTTCGATCGCCTGCCGGGTGAGGCCATACCCCGGCTCCAGCAACGCCGCAGGTTCCAGCGTCAGGCGCAGCCGGTAGGATTGCATCAGGCTGTCAGGCGTAGTCAGCATCGGCGAAAACATCCAACCGTAGCCGGGCTTTTTCTCAGCCCATCCTTCTTGCGCAATCCGGCCGAGAACGGCATTCAATTGCGCCGCGGTCAGCTTGTAACGTGTCCTGACCATCGTTTCGGTGAACTCGTCAGGCAATTCCCCGCGCAACCGGCCTTCCGCAATCCTGAAATAGACCGCCGAGATGCTGTCATCCGGCGCCAGCCCCATATGATCGGTTGTCCGCGTTACAGCCTGCGCAAGGAAATAGCCGCGGTTTTGCGCGCGCCGGAGTATGCCCCGGTCGGAAAGCATGGCCAGGGCATCATTGACAGGCGAACGGGAAACTCTGAGTCGGTCGGCCAGCATTTGCGCGGGCAAATGGGTGCCGACCGGCAGATTTTCCGACTGGATCAACTCTACAATACGGGCGGCGACGGATTTCATTGAACCGGCTTTTTCGAACTGGCCTCGATGGTGTTATGCAGAATCGATGGCATGACACCTCCTCGCCTGAGCAGTTCTGCTTCGAGCAAGGTTTCCACAGCGGCCACAGCTTCGAGCAGGTCGACCTTGCCGTCGCGCCGCAGCAGGCGAATTGCAATCGGCATGCGCGGCTTCAATGCCGGCGCTTCCGCAAGCACATGGATTCGATCGCCGGCCTCGAGTTTTTTTGCGCCCGAAAACGCAGCGGCCGGCAGCTGAACGGGCAGGATGCCCATCCCGATCAAATTGGACCGGTGGATGCGCTCGAAACTCCCTGCCAATACTGCGCGTATGCCCAGCAGCCGCAATCCTTTGGCCGCCCAGTCGCGCGACGATCCTGTGCCATAACGTTCCCCCGCCACCAGCACGACAGAAATGCCTTCGTCGCGATAGCGCTGCGCCGCTTCCCAGATAGGGAGGGTGGCGCCACTTGGAACGTGCAGGGTATGCGCGACCGGAATCCCTGTTTTCAAATGATTGACGACGGTTCGATTATGGAATGCGGCACGCAGCATTACTTGCCAGTTCCCGCGCCGGGAAGCGAATACATTGAGATCTCCCCGATCGTCGCCCCGATTTACCAGGTAATCCGCCACCAGGCTATCCGAAGGAATGGCGCTGGCGGGGGAAATATGGTCGGTAGTGACATCGTCGCCCAGGATCAGGAGTGGGTAGGCATGGTAGTCGCCCAGCAGGCTGCCTTCGCTGGCCGAAGCGAACGGCGGACGCTGCAAATAATTCGAGTGCTCATCCCACGGGAACAGCGGCGTGTCCGGGGCTTCGAGCGCGTGCCACATCGGATTGCGCGCCGCCGCGTCGAAGTCGTTTTTATAATCAGCGGGGGTGCCTGCTGCGTGAAGGGAAGCATCGATCTCTTCCGGCGAGGGCCAAATATCCTCGAGGTAAACCGGTTTTCCGTCGGGGCTGGTCTGGATCGGTTCCTTGCTCAGGTCGCGCGCGCCATCGCCTGCAAGGGCAAACGCCACGACCAGGGGAGGAGACATGATGAATCCGAGGTCGAGATCGGGATGTACCCTGCCGGGGAAATTCCGGTTTCCCGATAACATGGCGACGGGCTTGCCGCTGCTTTCACGGATCATCGCTTTTATCGGCTCGGTCAGGGGCCCGGAATTGCCTATGCAGGTAGTGCAGCCGAAGCCGACAATGCCAAATCCGACCGCATCGAGGTCCGCCAGCAGGCCGGAGCGGGCCAGGTAGGAAGCCGCCGCGGGAGAACCGGGCGCGAGCGAGGTCTTTACCCAGTGAGCCGGCTTCAATCCGAAAACGCGTGCCTTGCGCGCCACCAGTCCGGCGGCAATCAAAAGCCGCGGGTCGGACGTATTGGTGCAACTAGTGATCGCCGCGATGGCCACGGGATGAACCGGCAATCCCTGCGACACGGCGTCCGGAACGAATCCGAGCTTTTCAAGTGCGCCAGCGACTTCCGAATAGTTGAGCCTGTCTTGCGGACGCGTCGGTCCGGCGACGTGCATGCCGATTTGATCAAGGTCGATTTCAACGACCTTGCTGTACCGCGGCTCCGCCTCCGGGTCGAACCATAGCCCCATGCGCCGGGTATAGGCGTTCACCAGCGCGATATGGTCCTCGCTCCGTCCGGTCGTGCGCAGGTAGGTCAGCGTTTGCTCGTCCACCGCGAAGTATCCTGTGGTGGCGCCATATTCTGGCGCCATGTTGGCGACGACGGCGCGGTCGCCGGCGGTCAGGCCGGATACGCCCGGGCCGAAAAATTCAACAAAATCGCCTGTCACGCCGGTTTCTCTCAAGCGCTGCGTGACAGTCAGCGCGAGGTCTGTGGACATGCTTGGCGCACGCAGTTTTCCAGTCAGCCTTACCCCTACGACATCCGGAATCCGCAGCATGGTCGGCATGCCGAACATCACGGTTTGCGCTTCAAGTCCGCCAACGCCCCAGCCGAGCACACCGATGCCATTGATCATCGGCGTATGGCTGTCCGTGCCGATCAGCGTGTCGGGTACTGCCCATAAAGAATGGCCATTTTCATCGTCCCGGATTTCAGTGGTAACGACCGTGGCGAGTTGCTCCAGATTGATGGTGTGCATGATGCCGGTGCCGGGCGGATGAATATGCACGCCGCGCAAGGCCTTGGAAGCCCATCTCAGGAACCGGTAGCGTTCGGCATTACGCCGCATTTCATGCTGAAGATTCAGCGTTGACGCGTCGTCTCGCGCATAGGCTTCGACCGCCAGCGAATGATCGACGGAGACGTCCACCGGCAATACCGGGTTCAACAAAGAAGGATCCACGCCAGCTTCCGCCAGGGCGTCGCGCATGGCGGCAATGTCCACCAGTGCGGGCGTGCTGGTCGTGTCGTGCATCAGGACCCGCCCAGGCTGAAAGGCGATTTCCGCTTCGCTGGCCCCGTTTTCAAGCCATTTGAACAGGGCCGCCACCGCATTGTCGCGTTCCTGGCCCTTCATCTGGCGGACGATGTTTTCCAGCACTAGGCGTAGTACTACTGGCAAGTAAAAATATTGCTTCCCAAATAATTTTGGAAGGTCAACCAAGCTATAGTACTGATCGTTTACTTGCAGCTTTCCAAGTGGGTAAGCTGGCGAACAGGCTGGAAATAAATTTTTCATGATCATGCATTATTGCATTTACACGCGTTAAAATGCAAAGCATGACTTGATGATTATAATGTCATAAAGAAATTAACAATAACGTATGCTCTAAGTCCGAACAATCAGTTTCTGCACCGACAAACATTCTTAAAAGACTTTAGGAGACCCTGCATGTTCTTATTTACCAAACCCCTGCGCCGCGCCGGACTTATGCTGGCACTTGCAACAACTGCCGCATTTACGACCCCGGCGATGGCACAAGGCGCTCCCGAACTGAAAATCATGGCGCCCGCGGCGCCAGGCGGTGGATGGGACGGCGCCTCGCGTTCGCTGCAACAGGCAATGGTGGCGGCCGGCGCAGCAAAAAGCGTGCAGGTCGTTAACGTCCCCGGCGCCGGCGGGACAGTCGGCCTTGCCCAGTTCGTCAATAACGCCAAAGGCGACCCGAACCAGTTAATGACGATGGGGATCACCATGGTCGGCGCCGTGCTGACCAATAAAGCACCGGTGGGCCTGGAGGCGGTGACGCCGATCGCACGCCTGACCGGCGATTCCCTGGTAGTCGTTGTGCCGGCAAACTCGCCGCACAAAACAATCAAGGATCTGGCGACGGCGCTGAAGACCGACACGTCGAAGGTGGTATGGGCAGGTGGATCGGCCGGCGGTGCGGACCATATCCTGGCCGCGCTGATCGCCAAGGCGGCCGGCGGCGATGCCAGCAAGGTCAATTACGTACCATTCTCCGGCGGCGGCGAAGCCCTGGCTGAAATGCTGGGCGGGCGTGTAACGGCTGGCATTTCCGGCTACAACGAGTTCGAGAGCATGATCAAGTCCGGCAAGCTGCGCGCATTGGCCCTTTCTTCCGGCAGCCGCATGGCCGGCGTCGAGGTACCAACGCTTAAAGAACAAGGTCTGAATGTAGAACTGATCAACTGGCGTGGCATCGTTGCTGCGCCGGGCATCACGCCACAGCAAAAGACTGCACTGGCCGCAGTTGTGGAAAAGACCGTGAAGTCGCAGGAATGGAAAAATATCCTCAAGACCCGAGGCTGGGATGATGCCTACATGAACGCCGATCAGTTCACCGCCTTCATGAAAACCGAGCAGGCCAGCGTCAAGGATGTATTGACCTCGATCGGACTGGTTAAGTGAGCGAAGCCACACCAGTCGCGGCACGGCAAGTCCGTGCCCTGGCCGGCGTGGGCATCGCCCTGCTTTTGCTGGCCGGGGTGACCGTGCTCGATGCCTACCGTGTGGCGGTCTCGACCGGCGTCGGCGTTGGACCTTCCGCGTCGATGAAACTGATAGGCGCGATTCTGGCGCTGCTCGGCTGCGCGCACTTGGTCGCGGCATGGAGAACCCGGGCCGGGTCCATGCCGGTCCCATCGGTTGAGCAGGAACCGGCCAACCGTGCAGCCCTGGCATGGGTATTCGGCGGCCTGATTGGCCAGATCCTTACGTTAATGGCGGGTGGCGGGTTTATCCTCGGATCGACCATTCTGTTCGTCGCCACGGCACGCGCCTTCGGCAAGCCGTTGAAATCCTTGGCGCCCGTGTACGGCGCTATCCTTAGCACCCTGGTCTACGTATTTTTTACCAAGGCATTGTCATTGTCGCTGCCTGCCGGACCGCTCGAGCAATTGCTGGGCTAAAAGAAAAGAGTCTTTATGGACATGTTCGGACCTTTGATGGGTGGCCTCGCCGTTGCATTGCAGCCTGGTAATCTGCTATTTGCCGGGATCGGGGTTTTACTGGGTACCCTGGTCGGGATATTACCCGGCATTAGCCCGTCCCTCACGGTAGCCTTGCTATTGCCGGTGACATTCAAGCTCGATCCGACCGGCTCGATCATTATGTTTGCCGGAATTTATTTTGGCGGCATGTATGGCAGTTCCACCACCGCCATCCTGATCAATACACCGGGCGAAGCCGCGTCGATCGCCACCGCCATCGAAGGCTATAAAATGGCGCGCGCCGGGCGCGGCGGACCGGCGCTCGCCACTGCTGCGATCGGCTCGTTTTTTGCCGGCACGATTGCGACGATCGGCCTTGCGTTGCTGGCCCCGTGGATCGTCGAACTGGCGGTGCAGTTCGGGCCCTGGGACTATTTTGCATTGATGGCGCTCGCCTTTGTCACCGTTTCGGCCACCTTTGGCAATTCGGTCCTGCGCGGGACGACGAGCCTGGCGCTCGGGCTGTTCCTCGGACTGGTCGGCATCGACAAGCTGACCGGTCAGGCCCGTCTGGCCTTCGGCGTTCCGGCATTGCTCGACGGCGTTTCCATCACCACGCTCGCGGTCGGGCTGTTCGCAATGGGCGAGACGCTGTATGTCGCTTCCCGTTTTACCGGCGTGGCGGAAAAGATGGAAGCGGTCCGCGGTTCCCTCTGGATGACGGCGGAAGACTGGAAACGCTCATGGAAAGCGTGGCTGCGCGGAACCGCTCTGGGCTTTCCAATCGGTGCGCTGCCGGCCGGTGGAGCCGAGGTGCCGACGCTACTGTCCTATACAATCGAACGCAAGTTCGCCAAAGATCCCGAACAGTTCGGCAAGGGGGCAATCGAAGGCGTGGCCGGCCCCGAGGCGGCAAACAATGCGGCCGCCACGGGCACCCTGGTGCCGCTGCTTGCCCTCGGCTTGCCGACCTCGGCGACGGCCGCCATGATGCTGGCCGGCTTCCAGCAATACGGCCTGGTGCCGGGCCCGCTACTCTTTACCAGCAGTCCGGATCTGGTATGGGGTCTGATTGCCAGCTTCTTTGTTGGTAACCTGATGCTGCTGGTCTTGAATCTGCCGCTGGTGGGACTGTGGGTAAAGCTGCTGAAAATACCGCAGGCATGGCTGTACGCCGGCATCCTGGTATTCGCATCGATGGGCACGATCGCCGCCAATCCATCCGTGGTCGAACTTGGCATGCTGGTCTTGTTCGGTGTGATCGGCTATCTGATGCGGTGCTGGGACTATCCGGTCGCGCCGATGATTGTCGGCCTGATTCTCGGACCGATGGCCGAAAGCCAGTTCCGCCGCGCGCTGCAGATCAGCCTCGGCGATTCCTGGGTATTCTTCAGGCATCCGAGTTCGGCGATACTGATCGCACTCGCCGTGTTTGCATTGGTGGCGCCGATAATTTTCAAGAGCCTTCGCCGCTTCAAGGCGGACGACGCCTGAGCTAAAGCGCGACCTGGACCGTGATGTGGACGAGCCTGGTCGCCGCATTAAATTTCCTTGATTCATGCCAACGTTTGGTTTGTCACCGAACGTTCCCTTCTTCGCATGTTCAATATTTCTGATACTGTGCTTGCTGGTTAATTTCGCATTAAGCCAGCATCCTCTCAATCCATGCCGCAGACAATCGACCAACTCCGCGAACAGTACGGCGCCCGCTATAAATGGCTGGTACTGCTGACAGTCATGATCGGCTCCGTCGCGGCGATCCTGTCCTCCACCATTGTGAACGTCGCGGTGCCCGATATGAGCCGCCATTTCACGCTCGGCCAGGAACGGGCCCAGTGGGTGGCCACTTCGTTCATGCTGGCGATGACGCTGTCGATGCTGATAACCCCATGGCTGTTGCTGCGCTTCGGCCTGCGGCGCACTTACACGGGCGCCATCCTGATGCTGCTGATCGGGGGGATGGCCGGCGGATTCAGCGTCAACTATCCCATGCTGATCTCCATGCGGGTGCTCGAAGGCCTGGCGGCCGGAATAATTCAACCGATCCCGGCAATTGTGATCCTGCGTTCATTTGAAGAAAAAGAGCAGGGCCGGGCAATGGGGATTTTCGGATTTGGCGTCGTGCTGGCGCCGGCAGTCGGACCCAGTGTCGGCGGCTTCCTGGTGGAACACTTCGGCTGGCAATCGATATTCTTTGTGGTGGTGCCGTTCTGCCTGCTGGTGCTGGTCCTGATCCGGCGTTTTCTTGCAATCAATTCACCGATGATGGGGGCGTCCCGGCTGGACTGGAAAGGATTGCTGCTGGCTGCCGTCTGCACGATCAGCGTCTTGAACGGCCTCGTCAGTTTGAATGACAACCCGATCCTGGCAGCCGCGCTGCTGGCATTGAGCCTCGCCAGCTTCATCGGCTTCGTCGCTTACCAGCGGAAGGCAGCGGCGCCGCTGATCGATATGAAGCTGTTTGCCTACCGTCAGTTTTCGATGGGGGCGCTGGTCGCATTCATTTACGGCATGGCCTTGTTCGGCTCGACTTACCTGGTGCCGGTCTATATGCAGATCGGGCTGCGTTACGCGCCTTCGCAAGCGGGCCTGATTTTGCTGCCGGCCGGGATTGCGCTGGCGCTGACGATTCCGGCGGCGGGAAAGATGGCAGACCATTTTCCGCCGAATATCCTGGTAGCGATCGGGCTGGGACTGCTGGCGCTGTCGTTTGGATTAATGGCGCTCGGGGCGCCGGGCACCAGTTACTTTACCTTGATGGCGTGGACCATTATCGGCCGCGTCGGCCTTGGCCTCGTGCTGCCATCGTTGAGCCTGGGGTCAATGCGCGGCGTCGATTTCAGCCTGATTGCGCAAGGGGCCAGCACCATCAGCTTCGTACGCCAGCTCGGCGGCGCAATCGGCGTTAGCCTGGTTGGCATCGTGCTGGAATGGCGCATGGCGGCGCATCAGGCCGGACTTCCGGCTACTCCGGGCGGCGACGCCATGCAGCGTTTACGCGCGTTCGACGAAACCTTTGTACTGGTCGCCTGCATCTGCGCTGTTGCGGTGCTGGCCGCCTGGCGCATGCAGGCAAAGTCCGAGTGACGAAAAAAATCCCGCGGCCGATGGTCGCGGGATCGGGTATTCGGCAAGACGCTATCGCTGTTGGAACAAAACCAGGCGGTTTTCCTGGGTCAGGTTGGCCTTCGATGCGGTCATCGCGATTTCATACCGCGTGCCCGGCACCGGAATCGGGGGGTGAAAGCTGAATCCGAAATTGCCGTTCGCATCCGAGCGCAAGGACTGGCTGAACACCTGCTGATTCATTCCGAAATGGCCGGCAATCTGCGCAATGGCCTGTACCTGCACATCCACCTTGGCGTCCGGAGCGGTGCGGCCACGCACTTCCACGGCGCCGCTGCCAACCTGGGCATTATTCGCATGACTGGTCACTTGCAGCGGCAACATGGCTGCCACCGGCGCGGCTTGCTGCGCCACGTTGAACGACCACGCCTGGCGCAAGCCGTTCCCGGACAAATCCTTCGCAATGATCTCAACCTGGTAAGTGCCGGGGCGCAGGTCGGCACGATAAGAAAAGAATTGCGGCGTTATCGTTGCGTTTCGGGTGACATCGTTGCCGGCAACGATGATCCTGACGCTATTGGTATCGACTCCTAGCCCACCGCGGTCATCGAAGGTGCCGGATACCAGAACCTGATTGGTGGCGATCGTGTCGCCGTTACGTGGCGCGATATTCCTGATCACCGGTGGTCTGGCATCCGCCACAATCGACTGGCTCAGACGCTGACGCACCGTTTGCCCGTTGGCTTCGAGCGTGCCGACAATGCTGAGACTGGGGGGGAAATTATCAAGCCGGCGGATCGTGTAGCTGCCTTCGTACTGACCACGTCCGGTTTCCTGCATCGCCACATCCTTGACGATCCCGTCGATCGTGAATGATGCCTTGGCGCCTGGCGTTCCGCTCAGCGTGAACTTCAGTTCAGCCCCTGGTTCGATCTTGTTCAGCGGCGTGACCTGGAAGCGCTGCACCGCCAGCGGCGCGGCAGCCGGGGACGGCGCCACGGGAGCGGCTGCGATCGGAGCGGATGCAGCGCCGCCCAGCACTTCATTCATTACGGTTGACTTTCCGCGCGCTGTCAGCGTTGCGCGCATCGTGCTGCGCGCCGACAAACGGTCCTTGCGCGATACCGTGTAATCGGCCTCGTACATGCCGGGCGACACTTCCTTTAGCAGAATATTCCGGCTGGCTATCTTAACAGTGGCCTTGCCGCGCGGCGTGCCTTCGACCGTAAAGGTCAGCTCAGTCCCTGGCGTGAATTCATTGTCCGGGGTTACATAAAAATCGGTAATCTGCGTGGCGGCAGCCCGCTGTGCATAAGCAGGTTGTGCGATGGTCGCGGCAGATCCGAGCGCGAACAATGACAGCGAAATCGAAAATGCATGGTTGCGAAGGTTCATGGGAGGTCCCTTTCCTGCTTTCTGGTGGTTGAATGTGCGCTTGCAAAATGGCACGAGCACTTGTTCTGTTACCAATTGTCCGGGGCGGGCCGCCACGAGGTCTGTACGTTTGCGTACATAGGGAAAAGTAGTTGTATCAGGATGCAACCGGAGCCGAGCGGCTGCGGCGCGGACGATTTAGTCCCAGCGCGACCGTTCATCCCGCAATGCCTCCGCATCGCGCGCGAACATCGCTTCCAGTTCGTCGCGTGCCTGTTTAGCCATTGAAACATATTGCTGCTGATCTTTGTAATACGGATACACGGCGTACAAAGTCTTGATGTTATGTGCGCGGAATTTCATGGCGGCCTGCCGCGCCTGGTAAGCCCCGAAACCAAGTTCTTGCAGCGCTTTCCGCCCGAGCTGCAACGCGGACTCGAAGGTCTCGCGCTCTACGATGGTCACTCCCAGATCCATCAGGTCATAGTAGTGCGTCACATTGCGCGCGCGAGCGAGGATCGGCAGGTCGGGAAAATCGCGCCTGACGGCCGCGACCAGTTTCAAGCTGTCATCGGCATCATCGATTGCGACGACCAGGGCCCGCGCCTTTGCCGCGCCGGCGGCATGCAGCAAATCGATGCGGGTGGCATCGCCGTAAAATACCTTGAAGCCGAACTTGCGCAGCAGGTCGATCTGATCCGGGTCATGGTCCAGTACGGTGAGTCGGATGCGGTTGACGTTCAGCAGGCGGCCGACGATTTGCCCGAAGCGGCCGAAACCGGCGATGATCACATGGTCTTCCTTCGCTTCCACCGCATCCTCGGGACGTTTGTCCCGTTCGCGATAACGCGGCGCGATGAAACGGTCGTGCAGTACCAGCAACAGCGGCGTCATGACCATCGACAGAGCGACGGCCACCACCAGCATGGAGGAAATTTCAGGTGTAAATACGCGCGCGGCTGCTGCCGCGCCAAACACCACGAAGGCGAATTCACCGCCTTGGGACAACAGAAAAGAAAACAGCGCCTGCTCGCTGCGCGGAATGCCGAACTGTTTGCTCAGAATGAACAAGACGGCCATCTTGATCGCCAGGAAACCGCCCGCCATGGCAAGAATGAGCAAAGGCTGCGCCAGGAAAACACCGAAATCGACCGACATGCCGACCGCGGTAAAAAACAGACCGAGCAGCAGGCCTTTGAACGGCTCAAGGTCCGTCTCGAGCGCATGCCGATATTCCGAATCGGCCAGCAGCACGCCGGCCATGAAGCTGCCGAGCGCCATCGACATGCCGACCGATTGCATCAGTAAAGCGATCGCAATCACCAGCAGAAGCGAGAACGAGGTAAATATTTCACGCATATCTGTTTTGGCGATAATGCGCAGTGCCGGACGGATCAGGTAACGCCCGCCGATGATCAGCCCCGCGATCACGGCCGCTACCTTGAGCGCACTGAGCCAGCCCTGGCCGCTGCCTTCCACTTCCGCGACACCGAGCAGGGGAATCGCCGCAATCATCGGAATTGCCGCCATATCCTGAAATAGCAGGATTGCGAAAGCGGCGGAACCGGCTGAGGTTGCCATCAGGTTGCGTTCACTCAACGTAGCAAGCGCGATCGCAGTGGAAGACAGTGAAAGCCCGAGCGCGGCGATAAGGGCGATTTTCCAGTGGACGCCGAATAGCAGTCCGGCCAGGAACAACGCCGCCGACACGCCGGCAACCTGGACGCCACCCCACAGGAAGATTGGGCGCCGCATCGACCATAGCCGCTTCGGCTCCAGTTCGAGTCCGATCACAAACAGTAGCAGAACCACGCCGAACTCGGAGAAATGCAATATGTCCTCGACCTGGCTGATGAGCCCGAGGCCCCACGGGCCGATCGCCACGCCAGCCAGGAGATAACCGAGCACCGCGCCAAGGCCGAGCCGTTTCGCGATCGGTACCGCGATCACCGCCGCGGCAAGATACACCACCGCAAGCAACAGGAAATTTTTTTCCATGCCGAATCCTTTGCTATTCGTCAGTATCTTCACTGCCCGGTGCGGCGGCAGTCGGCGATAATTGTCCGCCGGGCCGGCTTCCGCTCCAATGCGGATAGCTTATCAGCCGCTCCCGGAACGTCGCGACATGAGCGGCAACCTCGGCATCATCCATCTGGTGCGTGCATTCAAGAATGAAGGGCGGCAGCCAGCGCATTCCGCATGAATCCGCAGTGAGCCTGAACGGCGCAAGAAAGTCGGAAGCCTTGCCGCGGCCAGGATCGTCCGCCTGATACGATTCCCGCAGGCCGCCGACCGTTGCTACCAGCCAGAAATCTTTATTACGCAGCGCCGTGCCATTTTCGCCGAACGCCCAGCCATGCTCCAGGACGGCATCGGCCCACTCCTTGAGCAGCGCCGGCATGCTGTAGAGCTGTATCGGATGCTGAAACACGATAAGGTCCGCATCGGCCAGCAGCGCTTGCTCACGCGGTACGTCAATGTCGAAATCCGGATAAATTTCATACAACTCCTGGACGGTGACACCGGGCGCAATACGGGCCGCGTCGGCCATTTGCCGGTGCACCCGCGAGAGAAAAGGGGCCGGGTGCGCATACAGGATTACGATACGGGGCGGGAGTGGAACGAATGCCATATCTACACCATATTAATCGTTTAACACTCTGTAGCGTACAGGTGACAGGTCAAACCCGATAGAAAATTTGACGGGAGACCGGAAATGGCGCGAAATTCTTCATGTCGAAGCTTGTTATACCGGACTGGATGCAACCCGATACGCGAATGGATTTCATGTTTACGCCCAGAACGCTTATAATTCTGCGCCGGGCCGATAAAGCGGGCCCGACTTCGAATTCGGCATTTCAGAATCGCCGGAAAATGAGTCGGGTAAGCATTTTTTGGTTGACAAAGGAAGTTCAACCCCCTATAGTTTGGGGTTCCCTGCGGAGGGGTGGCCGAGTGGTTAATGGCAGCAGACTGTAAATCTGCCCTCTTACGAGTACGCTGGTTCGAATCCAGCCCCCTCCACCATAAGGTGGTGCAGTGAATGCAAGAAAACGACGTGATGGTGAAGTTTGTGTGGAAGTGCCGTCGGTAGTGTTGTTGGCAGGTTTGACCGGTTTCGGTTGGCAGTAAAAAGTAGTAATGAGTGGTAATTGTGTGGCTGTGGTGGTCACCCTTGCGGGTGTAGCTCAATGGTAGAGCTGAAGCCTTCCAAGCTTATGACGAGGGTTCGATTCCCTTCACCCGCTCCAGTTTTTGGCTTGTGCGTGCCGTAATAATGGGCATCGGACAGCATGAATGCCCTTTTAGCTCAGTGGTAGAGCACTCCCTTGGTAAGGGAGAGGCCACGTGTTCAATCCACGTAAAGGGCACCAGAATTTTTATGTTTTATTATTAAGATAATCAGCCGTTATCGAGATAATCAGGAAAGTCAGCAAGATAGTCGGGCGCGTGCCTGGGCATTCTCATCAAATCGTTAGGAGTCTAAGATGGCAAAAAGCAAATTTGAGCGGACCAAACCGCACGTGAATGTGGGCACGATTGGCCACGTCGACCATGGCAAGACCACGCTGACCGCGGCCATCGCGACCGTGCTGTCGAAGAAGTTTGGCGGCGAAGCCAAGGCCT
>JAQGMO010000194.1 GCA_028292315.1 Herminiimonas sp.
GAACAGACTCGATATTGCTGCTGGCGATATCCCGGCGTGATTGGCGATGCGCTAGGATGCGTTGCGCCTGACTATGATTCGGAGAAGGTGACGCGTCCAATTTTATCGGCCGGTATTTCGTTGACAACAACGGTTCGGCTCTCTGGAATCGAGCACCCTTTACCGCCAGTCCACCAATTTTCTCGAAAATCGCAATGGCCAGACAAATTATGTGATTGGATCGTTTCTGGCCATCCATAGTCGGCGAGCTGAATCGAGTGGAAAGAAAATTGCAAGGCTTTTCCATCTCCACAGCTGCCTTGAGCATTGTTTTGGCGAACTTTGCACTGTAGGGATCATTTAACTTTTTCCCCGCATCACGGATCAGGCGCTCCACCTTGACGATCTGGTTCATCATATTGATATATTCCTTTGCGTAGCTGGGCAGACTACCTATCGAGTCTGCCAAGGTTTTAAAGTCTTCCAAAAGTAGCTGCACCGTCATCTTTTTTACCAGGAGCGCATCGGTAACTCTGTCCTTGTCCGACGTCGTTGGATGGGCAACCGAACGCGCCGTTAACGGAGTGCTCTCGCTACGAAGATGCAGGTCATCGGTGGCGGATACTTTCGCCGGCTTCTTGTCGGCCCAGATTGGAAGCGGCTTTTCGAGCAGCGTCGGACTTTTCTGGCCTGGTCTTTTTTCGGCAGGAACTTCTGCGCCATGCCGAGCCGGCGCAATTCCTTGTTTTAGAGGAGTACTCAGCCTGTCTCTCGCGTTACCCGCATCAAAATTTTTAGTCACATTCTCCACGCGCTACTCCCAAATTATCCGACCGCCCGTACCCTATGTGCGGGCCGGTCAGGTATAACTAACAGCGCTTCCTAGGTAACCGAATGCCCGGAATGGTTCCAAATTTTTTCAGTGGAGTTTGACCAGGCGCCACTGCATTGCGCCGGCGGCGACTTCCCGACGCTCGGTGGCAAGGGAAAATCCAGGGATGGCGTTGCGGGCGGCCGTAAGGCCGGTTGCGATTGCGGATCGCCACAGCGCCAGTGATTGACGTCGTATGGAAGGGGGTCCGGCAAATACCTGCAAGCGCCCGTGGGCGACTCGTCATTGCGGCAATGCCGTCAGGATGGCATATCCGGAACCGGGAACCGGAGATTTCCCGGTCTCGGCTTAGCGGCGGCTATGCAAGCGAAGTCAGGTGCAAAGGCAACTCCTGCGAGGGCGCATTCGCTTCATCGAGAAAATAGGTCGCATGCCATTTCCTGGCTTGCCACGTCATTTCGGTCATCATATCGAGCAAGCTGCGGCCGCTTGTGCTCGCGAGATTGCATGCGGCCGTATAGATCAGATCGCCGGTCTCGGGATCGATGCCGAACGCTGTATCCGCCATGTCGGCGAAACTGCGATTGAGCTGCAGAATCCGATACAGTACCTGCTCCGCGCGTTCCTCGGGTATTGGACCAAAACAGCATTCCACCAGAATACGGTCGACTGCAATATTTCTCATATGCACCACGGCAAATGGGATCCCATCCAGTTCCATTTCCATGGCCAGTGCCTCATCGGATTCCGGCGCCTCGCCACGCGGCGGATAGCCCAGCTCGCCGCACACGTCGTCGACCAGATCGAGGAACGCTGTCCGGAAATCGTCGTCTTCTGTCACATTCCCTCCATCAGTAAGGTAAAACTACAAATTGCCCTGTCTTTGCGCGCCAATCACGCCAGTGTTTCAAACCGGGGCCCGGCAGGCGTCGCCGGCCCGTCCTCGCCATCGAAGAAATAAGACGCTTGCCATGCCTTGGCCTGCACCGCGGTCTGCTTCATTATCTCCATCAGTTCCGGTGCGGTCGTTTCATCCAATGGTTCATGGAACGCGTAAATCACGTCATTCGATACATGATCCGCGCCAAACGCTGGCTCATGGGCACGCGCAAGCGACAGGTTCACCTGCAGCAACCGGGCAAGTACTGCCGCCGTACCGTCGCCTGGCGCCCGCCCGAAGTGACATTCGACCAGAATCTCTTCCGGACGCTCTGTCGATGAGTGCACTACTTCGAACACGGTGCCGTCTACTTCAAGCTCCATCGCGAGCGGCACTTCGGCATCATGCGTCATTGCCGGCGGGCTGAAGCCCAGTTCGCGAAAAACACCCTCTACCAGTTCAATGAATTTCCGCCGCCATTGGTATGTGTCCGACACATGCCCTCCATAATTTATTAATACTCACTTGCAAGTTCAGAAACACGGGACCGTCGCCACTCGATATGGCGCGATGCAGCCGTACCCACAGCTCATAAGTAACAGGAATCCGAAGCCGGTTCCATTTCATGCATAAATCCTGCTCAGGCGCGATGCTGTCGCGCCAGTTCGCCGGTGACCGCTTACACAGTGCGCACTGGAGCGCGCATAGCGTGTCAGATTGCGCGCACGGTGACCGACGCAAGCGTGTCGCCCTTGCGCGCCTCGATCTCGCGCTCACGGGAGCGGATGGCCGGCAATTGCGCCAGCGCGGCTGCTTCCGCAAGTTCTTTCTCATCTTTGAAGAGCCGTCTTTTCTCTTCGGTGATTGCCTTTGCTAATCGTTCTTTGCCGGCGTGGCTGGTCGGCAAGGCTTCGCAGGCCTGTTCAATTTTCTGAAGACAGGAAGCGATATTCCGGCTGAGGCCATCTGTCGCTCCGTCGCGTGCATTCCGCAAGCGTGCCAGGGATGTTTCTGGTCTGTAAGTCCGGATTTGTTCCAAGCGCTCGAACGGCGTTGGGCCTCCCCCGCCGGTGCCTGCCGGGGTGGGAAAGGTATTTGCCAGCTCGACCAGCGCGTGCAGGTAACCGGACAAATCGGATTGTGCCTGTTCGAGCTTCTCCGCGCGCTTCCTTTCCTTGTCGGCCAGGGCTGTCAGATCGGCCGCGTTGAGTTCGCGCGTAGCCATGGAAAGCTCACGTTGCCGGTCTTCGGCTTTCTCTGTCGCGCCGGGCATTTGCGGCGCATTTTCATTCAACTCGAGGTCGACGCCGGCCTCGCATGCGCCGCCAAGAACATGGGAGCGGGCCAGCGCAAGCGCGCTTTGCAGCCGCACCTGATCTTCGTCGCCAGTCGCCAGGCCGCCGTAAAACTCTTCAAGGAATGCAAAGCTGCCTTCAAGGCGCGCGCGCTGTGTTGCCGCGCTTTCGCTTTCGATGTGCCCAAGCCATGTTTCGGCATCCGTTTGCTGGAGCGCCTGCAGTTTGCCGAGCACTTCGTCGATACTTGAGGCGTTGCCGGAAGAAAGAAGCCTCTCGCCGGCCAGAAAAATTTCCTTGAGGTGCGACTGCAGGTTCATCGCGGCGTGAGGCAGATCGATTGTTTTCGGATTTCCACGAAGCAAGCGGTTTTGCGCGGTGTCCGCGAGATCGCGCTCCGGTTCGTCCGATCGCGTGGCGGCGCCGCCAAGACGGTCGGCGCGCTGCCGGTCCAGCCCGAGTTTTTCGGCTTGTCCGTTTGCGTGCGCCGCCGCCAGTTTAAGTTGCTCCGCCGCGGCCGGCGATTCACTCGTATCGGTCCGCCAGCCGTCATCCTGGAGGTCGTCCGGAGTTTTTAGAAGTGACGTCCGGAGCGCGCGCGCCAGCCCCTGCGCGCGCGCTTCATCCCGATCCCGATGCAGTTCACGCTCCACCGGTTTATGTTTGTTGTAGACGCGCTGGGCGCGGCGCCGCTCGCGCTCTTCGTCAGCGGCCGAACGAACAGTGGTCGGCGCCTCAACCTGGCTGAGGTAGCTTTTGGTTAGATTGATCATGATCGTGGACTCCGTTTCAATCCAATGCCTGCTTTTCACTATGGACAAAGGAAATCGGCAATTTTTCCCGCTCGTAGTAATCGATTAATTCGGCGACGGGGTCGCCACCGGCGTCGCCGCCGGTTCTCATGTACAGAAACAGCCGGTCGTTTTCAGGGGGCACGGCGCGCACCGTGAGCGGAATGAACCCGATCCGTTCAAGAGCCCGGATCGAGCGGGCATTATCGTCATAGGCGGACGTAAAAATGGTGAGAATGCCGCGTTCGCGCGCGAATCCGCAAGCCATGCGCGCGGCTTCCCCGGCAAAGCGCCGCCCCTGAAAATCGACGCCGATCCAGAAACAGAAGTAAGATTGCAGGTCCGACACCGAGAGGCATACATAGCCGATAAATCCGTGGTCGGCATGCATTACCGCATAGGCCCGCCGTCCGGGCTCGTCCACATGTTCGCCGATCCACTTGCGGGCGTCTTCCAGGGTGGCCAGTGGCTGCAGTCCGGTCATTACCGCAATCTGCGGGTCGCGATACTGATGCAGCAGCGCCTCCGCATGGCTCACGTCGAGCGGCTCCAGCACAAGGGGAAGGCTGCGATGCCGTATGGCGACGTCCCACTGGCCATCGCGGGCGGCAAGCCTGGCGCCGATACGCGTAACGACTTCACGTGCCATCCGGCTTTCCGGCTCAAGGGCCAGCGCGCGCCTGGCAATACGCTCGGCATCGACGATACCGCCGGTGCGCGCTTCGACCCATGCCAGGTGCGCCAGGTCATTGGCATTTTCGCCGTGGATCGCCATCCCGCGCCGCAACGTGCGCCTTGCCAGCGCCCAGTCTCCGACCTGCATTGCCGCAGGCGCCACTTGCCGATGCAGTGCGGCCGCTTCCGGCGCCGCGAGGTGATTCAGCCAGACTTGTTCCAGCGCTTCGCTCCACGCTTCCCGATTGCAATCCGGGGTGGCATGCAATGCATCGAGCAGCGTATCACCCGCCGCACAAAATACCTCCGGATCATGCTCCGACTGCCGCAGCAGCGCCAGCATGGTATTGAGACGGGCAATCCCGCCGCCGGCAGGCAATGCCCGCATGGCGTCGGCCAGCGCCGCCGCACCGCCGAGAGAGCCTTTTGCCAGCGAGCCCACAATGCGCGGCAAGGCATCGGCTGCGTCGGCCATGCCGCCGAGGGCAGCCTGGACCGCTAAATCGCCGTACAGGTCGCGCTGCCATACGGCGGCCCCGAGGTCGCGGTACCGCTGCGATAAAAGATGGAAGTTAACCGGTACAGTGCGGTCGCGCGCGAAGTCGTTGACCACTGCACCAAATTGGCTTAGCCGCAATTTGCGCTCGGTCGTTGGGCCGGGCGCAGTCGCCATGACGAGATATCCGCGCCGCGCCAGCGCCGCGATTCGATCGATCATCGCGAGAGCGCCGACCGGCACGGGAACCGGGGCACTATTGAACTGCGACAGATAGACATTGATCAACTCGCCCAACGATGCGGACAGCTGATGCTCGGTTGCCGGCCGCCACAGTTTGCCTCCTGACTCCGGTTGCGGCGCCCGCGTGAGCTGTTCCGCATCGGCTTCCAGCAAGGCGCCGTAGTGAACCGCAAATAACCGCTGCGCAAGCGTGCTCCAGCGATTGTGCGCCAGCACTACTACCGGGTTTACCGGTTGCCATGTGATACGTCCGTTACGTGTCAGCAGGCAAGGATCACCGCGTTCAGGATCCCACAATACCGGCACCAGGATCCCGTCGCTTATCCATTTCTGCAACTCCTCCTGGCTGCGCAATTGCGCCAGCAACGGCCGCTGTGCTGCGGCGGCGAGGTACCGAAGCCGCGGTTTGAAACCCGGCAGCGATGCTATCCGCTTGCACAGTGCCTGCAGCATCAGCCATACCGTCACGCCCCGGCCCGGCATCAGATCGAGCAAATCGAGCGGCTGTTCCAGGTCGATCCCGCCGCGCTCCCGTGCGAATTCCCAGAAACTGATGATGGCGTCGGCGGCAGCCGATGCGGCAAGCGGTCCGAAGCCCTGGGCTTCGGCAGGCGCCGCGACAATGCCGCGTGCGGTGCCGCCGTGCACACCAGCCAGGCTCGCGGCGCGGCCGGTATTTTTCCTGGCCGCCGACGCGTGCGCCGCCGATCCGGCCACCTGTTTTTTGGTCGCATTCATTTTCATGTGTTGTTTATGATTAACGCCGGCGTGGCGAACGGTACGTACTTAACCGGCGGCGAGCGGTAATTGATTTGTAAGGGTTGCAGTTGCAACGGCTGCGGCGGTACTGGTTCTTGCGGTACTGGTTCTTGCGGTACTGGTTCTTGCGGCACTGGTTCTTGCGGCACTGGCTCTTGCGGTATTGGTTGTGGCGGCAAGGGCTGCTGCGATTGCTGCGGACGCGATTGCTGCAGGAGCGGCTGCTGCGATGACCGCCGCTGCTGCGTTTGTGGCGCCGCGGGCCGCTGATCGAGCGGCTGCTCTTGCCAAGGCGCCGGTTCGACCGGCGGGCCTTGTGGCGGCGGTACCGGTGTCGGTGCGCGCTGCTGTAACGGCACCGACGCCGGCCCGATTACGATCGGCTGTGTCGCCGCTGCTCCTTGCGGCAATGGCGCCTGCTGCAGCAAGTTTGGCGCTATCCGGGTGCCCAATGACACAATTTTCGGCGTGATCAGGAACAGGCGCTCGCGGCGCTCGACATTCGTGGTGCTCTTGGCAAAGAATGCGCCGACGAATGGCAGATTTCCTAACCCGGGCACTCCATCCTTCTGACGGATGTTCTGTTCAGAATTGAAGCCGCCGATCAGCAAGCTTTCGCGTTCTCCCATGACGGCCTGGGTGCCGATCGTGCTGCGCCGGACCGTCGGCAGGCTTTGTATCTGGCGATCCTCGATCGTGCCATCCTCGATATCCACCACCAGCTGGACCGAGCGGGTGCCTCCCTCATCGATAATATGCGGCGTCACCTTGAGTGTCACCCCGACTGAAATCGGCACAACGCTGGCCACCCGTTCACCCACCGACTGGATGTAAAACGTTTCAGACAAATCGATCAGTGCGCCGAGGTTATCCATGGTCAGAATCGATGGCCTCGAAACAATGCGGGCAGCGCCCTTCCCTTCCAGCACATTGATACGCGCCAGTAAAAAGTTGGCCGCGTCCGCGATGACCGTCGATGAGCCCTTGGCGATATTGATGACCGCCGTGGTGTTGGCGGGATTGAGCGCGCCGCCCGCCGTGACGTTGGCGCTAACATTGCCGGCCCGGCCGCTCCAGTCGATGCCAAGCTGCGACACATGGCTGGAATTGACATCCACGATCATTGCCTCGATTTCAACCAGTTGACTCGGCACGTCGAGCAGGGTGATCAACTCCTTGTAAATTTGCATGCGCTCGGGGCGATCCCTGATGATGACTGCGTTCAGGCGCGAATCGGCCTGGATCACCGGTTGAACGCCGGGCCCTGGCGAGCCCGGCGCGACCGTAGGCGGGGCGCCGCCGCCACGCACAATTTCCGCGCGCTCGCCTGGCCGCGCGGCATCGTATTCGGGACTTCCAAGGGCAGGCAAAGCGGAGCGCAACGGTGCAGCGGTTTCAACCAGCAACACGCTGGTACCGCTCTTGCTGCTCTCGCCGGAAATCAGTCCACGCAAGATCGAGGCAACTCCGGCCGTCACAATTTGCTTGTCGCGGAAGAACATGGTCCGGTCATCGACCGGAGCATGCTTCAGTTTGAACACCTGGAGCTGCTGATCGCTGACCATGACCGGCAAATCCGCTACCACCCTGGCCACCAGCCTCACATAGGATGGCGGCCCGGATACCAGCGCAATGCCGCGATCGGGTATTTCGCCCCAGCCGAACTTGGACTCAATGACGCCGAGCTCGGTGAGCGCCCGTTTCAGACTTGCGGCAGAAATCCCTGGCGGGACAATTGCTTGCGTGGATCGCTCGTTGCTCTTGCTGACATACAGCATGCCATTCTGGGTAAACCAGGTCAGGCCATAGGCTGCGCCGATCTGGTTCATGAACTCGCCCGGATTAACGGTTGTGATCTTGCCGGTGACGCCGACATCGCTGGCCCGCACCGCATCGGTCAACTGGATTTCGAGGCCGAAACTTGTTGCAAATCGCGTCAGGACCTCGGTCAGTTTCTGGTTATCCGCGAGATAGGTAAAACTCGCGTCCGGCCACGGAGGAGTCGCCGGCCACGCGGGCAGTGCCATGGCTGCCGCAAGTATCAAGCAGCAAGCCTTGCGTCCGTACGATCGAAAATTCATCGCGCCTCCAGATGGTCACAATACGAAAAGACTTCGGCGCCAGGTGGCGATCGCATTTAAAAAATTCTCCAGGCTCTCCTCGAACTCGCTGCCCGTCGCATCGGCGGAAATACGTTGCTGTAATAACAGCGTACTTTCATCTCTCGACAGCACCAGCGTATCGGCAAACTGGGCGAGCCGGCCGGCTGCGTACTGCATCGCCTGGCGCAGCACTTCATACACTTGCTGGCCCGAATCCGGCAATACCATCAGGCGCGCCTCGAAAACGAGATCGCCATGCTGCGCAGGATGGCAGAACACGCGGTACTGGTCGTCGATAACCAGCACCAGCGCACCGTCCTCCCGTTCGTCGTCGCCACTGAACCGGTTGCGGGAAAGATAGCCGGCCAGGCCGACATGCAGTGCATCAGGCATCGAATTCCCCTTCATCGCGTTCTTGCGCCAGACGCCGTAGCGCCAGCAGCACTTCAGCGACCGGCTCCACCAGTTCGGACGGAATATATTGATTGACCGGCGCGGTCGCCATCAGCGCCCGTGCCAGAGGAACGTTTTCCATGACAGGAATGTTTTCCGCGCGCGCGACGCGGACGATGGCTCTGGCGACAGCGTCCGCGCCTTTCGCAAGCACGATCGGAAGCGGAGTTTCAATTTCATCGTAATACAGCGCCACCGCAAAATGAGTCGGGTTGGTCACCACCACGGTCGACTTTTTAGTCTTCTGCTCCATCTCGCCCATTGCGATTTCCTTCGCCAGGCCGCGCCGGTGGCTCTTGACGTGCGGATCGCCTTCCATCTGCTTGTATTCCTGCTTGATCTCTTCCATCGACATCATCAAGCCCTTGGTATAGCTGTGCCGCTGATATATAAAATCGAAGAATGCGATCACGGCAAACCCGATGAAGGTATAAATAACCAGCGTTTTCAACATCACCACCAGCATCATTCCGGCATGATCGATTCCCGAATACGGCAGTTTCAGCAGCGGGTCGATCACCTGGCGCATCACGTAATAAACCACGGCGGTCAGGAATATCACCTTGAAGGCCGATTTAATGAATTCGATCACATTCTTCATCGAGAAAATATTCTTGGCATTTTTCGCCGGGCTGAGCTTGTCGCCTTTCGGCATCAGCGCCTTGAACGCGAACAGCACGCCGGTCTGAAGCATTTCCGCGCACACGCCGACTACAATCACGATCAGCAAATAAGGAAACAGGAGAATGAGCCCGCTGCGCGCCATTTCCGTTACGCCGATCGCCACGGCGCCGCGGAAATCCATTTCATACAGCTGCGGCGGCATCAGCAGGATCTGGCCGACCCGCCTGACGATCGCTTCCGAGTCCGCCAGCGTATAACCGAACAGGGCGCCCATCAGCAAGACCTGGGTAAAGTCCTTGCTCTTCGCGACCTGCCCGTCTTCCCGGGCTTTCTTTATCTTGTTGCTGGTGGGCTGTTCAGTCTTTTCGCTGCTCATGGCGCGCCTTCAATTGAATATGGTTGAAAGACTGGTCAGCATCTGGTTACCGATATCCGCCATTTCGATACCGGCAAAATCGAACAGCGTGCCGGTATAGACTGCCAATACAAATATCGCCAGGCCGCTCTTGATCGGCATGGCCAGGAAAAAAACCTGCAACTGGGGCGCAAAGCGGCTGACCAGGGCCAACCCTACTTCGGACAGGAACATGGCGATGATCACCGGCGCGCCCATCAGAACGGCCAGCCGCATGAGGCGGTCCAGCAGCCCGAGCAGGAAGGTCGGCGTGCTCACGTCGAAATGCGGCCACCATGCGAACACCGGGAAAATTCGGTAACTATCGATGATGCTTGCTACGATCAAGAGAAATCCGCCGGAAATGAACAGGAAAATCACGCAAGCCTGGCTGAACAAATCGCCTAACGGGGAGGTGTCATGCCCCGTCATCGGACTCAGGGTCTGGGCAATGCTGGCTCCGCGCTGGTTATCGATGAAGTCACCCATCATCTCGAACGCCCAGATCGGGATCGCGATGATAAACCCCATGATGAATCCCAGGCCCGCTTCCTTGACGATAACCGCCAGCATTTCAAACCCGGTGCGGTCGACCGCATTGGCCGGTTCGACCAGGGTCGGCACGATGAAAACCGCGATGCTGGCCGCGACCCCCGCGCGCAACAGGACAGGGAGTGCCTGCCGGTTGAACATCGGCAGCAATGAAAACATGGCGAACATGCGCGGCAGCGTGTAAGCCATGGCGATCAGCTCTGGAAATAGCCATTTGCCATCGACCAGTTCCATCTTAGCGCACCAATAAAGGAAAGGTCTCGAACAGCATGACCGTGTAATTGAAGATTTCACCGCCCATCCAGCGCGCTGTCAGGTACAGCGTGGCGCCGACCGCGATCAGCTTTATCGCGAACGACAATGTCTGTTCCTGGATTTGCGTAAGCGCCTGCAGCAGGCTGAACAGGGTGCCGACCACGGACGCCACGATAATCGGCGGCAGCGATAACCATAGCACCAGGATCAGCGCCTTGACGACATTGGAAGTGAGGTCGACGATTTCCATGGATTTATACCGAGTAGGTTTGTACCAGGCCATGAATCAGGCGCGACCAGCCGTCCACCATCACGAACAGGAATAGTTTGAGCGGCAATGAAATCGTGACTGGCGAAACCATCATCATTCCCATCGCCATCAGGATATTGGAAATGACCAGGTCGATGACGATAAACGGCATGTACAGCAGAAAGCCGATTTGAAAGGCCGCGGTCAGCTCGGATACGACAAATGCGGGTACCGTAATCAGGAAATCGGTGTGTTTGGCATCGGCCGACAATTTTGCCGGCCAGACCTGCTTTGCGCGGTCGAGGAAAAAGTTGCGTTGACCTTGCTTGCTGTTATTTACGAGGAATTTTCGCATCGGCTCGGCCCCCTTGCGAACTTGTGCGAACAAAGTCGTTACCGAGGCCGAGGAATCGGGCACATCGCCGAGCGCGTCCACGATCTCGCTGCCAACCGGCGCCATGACATACAGCGTCAGCAGCAAGGCCAGTGCGTAGATCGCCAGGTTTGGCGGCGATTGCTGCACGCCGAGCGCATTGCGCACCAAAGCCAGCACGATGGAGATTTTCAGGAAACAGGTTGTGGTCACGATAACCAGCGGGATTACCGCGAACAGGGCCAGCGAGAACGCCAGGGCAATCGGATCGACGGATCTCATGATTTACTCCCTTGGGCCGGCTGCGGGGCGAAGCGCCGTTTCATTCCGGGAAGCGAGTCAGCGTTAGTACCGACACGCCGACACGCCCGTCAATTTCGACCAGCTCGCCTTCGCCGATCGGCATTGCATTGGCCCGAATAGTGACGGCGCGCCGCAAGTCGCGGCCCAGATCGAAAGTAAAGCCGGGCGCAAGCGATCGCAGTTCGCCCAGTGTAACCATGCGCTCGCCGAGATCGAACGTGAGACGTATCGTCACGTCATCGAGCGTCTGTTCCTCATCGTACATTGCCGTTTCCGCCATATCTGCCATGATGTCTCCAAGACCCTCTGTCACTGTGATTGTGGTTCCATTCAGTACTGCGCGAAAAGCACTGGTTCGGCCCAGCAGCACGGTGAGTCCGTTTTCGCCTTGCATCCAGCTTTCATCCAGCATGATTACATCGCGCGGCATCGTGGCTGCGATGGTGCGGGTCGGCAGATCGACCCAGCCGACCGAGAACCTGACCGGTATCGGCAAGCCTGACCACTCCTGAAGATCGTTCGGGGCGCCGGCGGCCGGACGCAGCGCCATCGCCAGAAATCCCAGGCCGACCGGGTCCAGCCAGACTTCACCGCATGCGGCTTCGCCCCTGGATTCGCACTGCCATCCGAATCCTTCGAGGCCGGTGAAGTCAGGGGGTTCGGTTCCTGATGCAATGATCCGAAAACGCTTTCTTGTGGCATCCTCGATCTGTGCCGATACCTGCGCGAATGCAGCCTCGAGTATCGCCAGCCTGACCAGATCCGGCACTGCGGCGACTTCGGTGCCATCAAGGAAATTTTGTCCAATCTGTTCGATCCAGACCGGATCCGCGCGTACCAGCATCCGCGCGCCGCCCCAGTCCGCCTCGACCTGAAAACGCGACTTCACGGTTTGCGTAAGCGGTGACAAGCTGAACAGCCAGGTCGCGCCCATCCAATTGAACGCAATTGGAACGCGGCAGGCGCTGATGAGATTCCGATAGGTCAGCTCATCGTGCGACACGCTGCGCAATTGCAGCCGCGCGCTCATCGCGCAACCTCTTCAGGCCAATTGAAAGCAGTCATTCCCGCTTCGGCCGCCCGGACACCGCGCACCACGAGGCGCAATGGGCGCCCGAGCCGTTCGCCCAGGGAAGCGCCAAGCGATGGCAGTTGCGCGCTCAGCCAGCGGCGTACCGATTCAGACCCGACTGTCATGTCGACCTGCAGCCGTCCGCCCTCTTCGTATAGTCGAACCGCAGTATCCGGCAACAATTCCTTTCGGAGCCGCACCCGCACCTCGCGCAATCCACTCGTTCCGTCGCCGACCCACAATCTCTCGATCTCGTCTCCGATCTGCGTCGCATCAGCGGCGCCCGGCGGCGGCCGGTCGTCGTGAATGGCTGGATCGTCATGGATGGCGGGAGCAGCCGAAAATTGCTGCGGCATGTCGGCGGCAATGTCGGCATGTTTCGACGGCCTGCGCATGATCGATTGCAGCCGTGCGACATCCGAACGATTGGCTTCCTCGGGCGGCAATACGCTTTCGCGGTCGCTACGGTCTTCGCCTACCGGCATGGACATCAGCCCGAGATCGATATGGATGCGTTTGCCGCTCATGCCATCTCCTCGGAAGAAGATTCCTGTGCCGCGCCGTATTCCTGCGTTTCCCGGTCATCGTCGCGCACTGGTCCCTTGACACGCACTTCTTCCATTTCGCTGTCTTCCGTACGCTGGCTTTCGGCGTCGCGTTCGGTCTCGCTGAAGCGCACCAGTTCTGAAAATTTTTCTCGCATACGGGTGGCCGCCTGGTATCCCGCTTTCGCCTGTTCCAGGTGCTGCGCCGCCGTTTCACGCTCGCTCTTCGCCGTCTCCAGCAATTCTTCGAAGCGCGTTACTTCCTTGCGCATTTCCTCGACGTCGATTCCCACCGCATCGATTTCCACCAGCTTTACGAGGCGGCTGCACAAGTCGGCATACATCGCGCGCTCTTTGCTGTCGCATGAGGTCCGGCGTTCCTGAAGTTCATCACGGGCGCGCTGGAGCGCCTCGCTTGCAGCAGCCAGGGCGCGACGACCCTTTGCCAATTCGATCTCGGCCTTTTGTTCGCGAAACTCCTTAATGCGCAATAAATCCTCGAGCACGTCCATCGTTTCATCCCGTAGTATGACGATCGGCTGGTGTCGCGGGAGATGGCAGGCTTGCTTGCGCACTTCGACAGAAAAATCGAGAAAGCACGTGAAAGCCGTAGCCAAGTGGAAGAATAGTTTCCGTCCCGCTAGTTCTAGCCTATTAGTAACAAGCCTCTCGGTCCGGTTCCTGACATTTTCTTTTAATTTTTAATCCGGGAATGCGATGCGGCGGGGGGGGGCGGCCGGCTATCGTTCTAGTTAGCGAGCGCAATCAGTTGTTGGACTGTATCTTCAAACGATTCATACTCATCGGTCGGCTGCTTCAGGAAATTGCGAATCTCATCAATTTTTTCAATAGCTTCATCCGCCAAAGGATCCGTCCCTCGTTTATATTCCCCGATCTTGACCAGCAATTCTATGTCCTGGTACTTCGCCATCAGTTCGCGGACCCGGCCCGCAGCCTTCTTGTGCGGACTCGATGCAATCGCGTTCATCACGCGCGAAACCGAGGCCAGTGGATCAATCGCCGGATAATGATTCGCCGATGCCAGCTTGCGCGAAAGGATGATATGCCCGTCCAGGATCGAGCGGGTTTCATCGGCGATCGGTTCAGTCATGTCGTCGCCTTCCACCAATACGGTATACAGCGCTGTGATCGAACCTTTGTCATTGTTGCCGACACGTTCCATCAGTCTTGGCAGGGTTGCGAACACGCTTGGTGGAAAACCGCGGCGGGTCGGCGGTTCGCCGGCTGCCAGGCCGATCTCGCGCTGGGCGCGCGCAAAGCGCGTCACCGAGTCCATCAGGAATAGCACGCGCTTGCCCTGGTCGCGGAAATATTCTGCGATGGCCGTGGCGGCATAAGCCGCATGCGAGCGCTCCATCGCCGACTTATCGGAAGTCGCACACACGATCACGGCATTTCGACGGCCCTCCTCCCCCAGCTCATGCTCAAGGAACTCGCGCACTTCGCGGCCGCGTTCGCCAATCAGCGCGACGACCGTGACGTCGACTTCCGCCCCTTTCACCAGCATCGCCATCAGGGTCGACTTACCGCCGCCTGCCGCCGCGAAAATGCCCATCCGCTGCCCTTCGCCGCAGGTCAGCAAGCCGTCGAGCGCGCGGATGCCGAGCGACACTGGCTCTGAAATAAGCCGCCGCGTCAATGGATCGGGCGCGTCGGCGAACACCGGGTAATAGCGCGTTACCGCCAGCGGGCCACGCGTGGCGACGTCGATCGGATTGCCCAGTCCATCGAGTACGCGGCCAAGCAAACCCATACCAACCGGCACCATGTGAACGCGGCCGGTGGGAATGACCTCGGTTTCAGCGGAAATTCCCTGCGTGTCGCCAGTCGGCATCAACAATGCCGTGCCGCGCGAAAATCCGACGACTTCGGCCTTTATTTCGTCATAGGAGCCCGGATTGCGCAACAGGCAGATTTCGCCCACCCTGACCGAGGGGACAACCGCCTTGATAATGGTACCGGTTACCTGGATGACGCGGCCGCGAATGCGTACCATCTGCGCCTGCTCGAGCGCCGTCTGAAGCATGTCGGTAATGTAATTGAAGTGACGGGTTGACATGGTGGGCTCTTGGCAATTTCAGGTGGCAGGCGGCACGCACCGGCACCTGAACAGCCATGGCGCAGTGCCGGACAGGGTGCATCGATTCAAATATTGGCGATAAGCTTTTCCAATATCCGGCTTTTATCGCTGAGCAAATTGGTGACGGCGTTCAAATACATGCTGTACTTGCCGGTCAATTCCTGAAGGTATACTTGTTCGGTCAGTGATGTTTTACCGAGCGCTGTATTGAGCGATGAATATTGGTCTCGCCAGTCGGCCAGTTGGGCGTCCGTGGGCTTCATGACCAGTTTCAGCAAGGGAAAGCTTACCTCGACGCCTTTTCCATTGTTCATGACGCGGTAATATTTCCCATTGTTGGATTTCGCCAGATCGCCGGGCGACAGGGCGGTAAAATCCAGACCGATCACGTCTTTTGCAGGCGGTAACGGCGAGGAAACTTCGACCGGACCCGCAGCAGTAATACGGTAAAACAGATTGGTGTCCTTCTTTTGAACGAGGGTTCCTAAGCTCGTGACGGTGGCGGGGTCGTCCACTACGGTCGGAGGCAGCGGCGAATAGCCGACTTTACCGTCATAGAGATATTTTGCAGTGTCATAGGGAGCAGATCTTTCGACCTCGATGCCATCCAGTAACAGGCGTTCACTTTTTGCTTCCAGCTGGGCGCCAGGCACTTTGGCGAGCCAGTCGGTAATTTGGCCTGGGGTCGGATTCAACACGAATCCTTCTACTGTCGCATCAGCCGGAGCTGGCTGCGCGGTACGCTGATACGTGACTACATTGTCCTTCGTAGTAATCTTATATGCGTTGTAACTTTCGGAAACATTGACACCCAGCTTGCTCTCGATATCTCTGGTCGCCGCCAGTGAGCCTGGGCCACGGAGCAGTGTATTCCACTCGAAAAGCTGGGCTTCATTTGGGGGTTGTACATAGAACGCAGCCTCGGTAAGTCCAATATCAGGCTGCCCCGGCACCTTCCTGTACAAGATATAGTATTTATAAGGTTCACCAGCGCTTATGTCCGGTCTAAACGCTATGCGGCGCTCTGATTGAACCGGCTCCTGTTGCTGGAAATAAATACCACGAGAGCTGTCTAAAATGGCGTAAGGCATGCCCGTAACAATATCTGTGTCAGGATTCCAGCGCATGTATTGCTGATTCGCCGCGTCTGGCTGTCCCCAGGTAATGCCGTTATATTCTGTAATATCCACACCTCTGGCATTGAGGATGGCACGCATTTCGATAGTGCGATCCCAAGCTACTTTTTCGCTGCCCGGTCCCGTTGGCCATGGCTTCATTGCTTCAGGCCAGGTATCGCGTGTCACCTGCCACGGCTCCATCGACTTGAGGCCTTCAGTGTTGGCTTTCATCTGGCTTATCGTGGATTTGGCGTTCGCCGTGATAAGCTTGATCTCGTTCCCCACGCCGCCTGAATTCTGTAGCAATGTCGCTATGCCGAAGTCGAGCACATTGGTGTCGACGTTTTCGATTGTCCAGGGAACCGACGTTCCAGGAATTACCATGTCTATCGGCATTTTAATTTCCTTTCCTGTTTGCATAGGCGTTCGAAGCGTTTGCCACACCGGTCGCAGGAATGGCATCGGCCGGATGCTTTTCTGTCTGCGGTAGCGAAGCGCCGATGCGATCCAGTCGCAGCGCTTCTTCAATCTTGCCGACCTCCCTGCCCCGCGCGGCACTTTTATCTTCTTCTTCTTTGCCCTTGGCGCCGCCCTCCCTGATGCTCCTCACCAGAAAATCGATGACTACCATGGCAGAGCGCGTTTCAGCGACGGCCGCCATAAGCGCCGAACTGTTTTGAACGGCCTGGCCACGGACAGCGGTTGCCGCGTTGGCAAGGATTGTGTTACTCACTTTTATGTTGGCGAAGTTGTCGAACGGACTATAGGTAGTCCGCGTCGCCGCCTCTGGATCCGTCCTGCGCGTGCTTCCCGGGTAACCCGGTTCAGTGGAAAGCGGATAACTATCCAACGCGCTCCGCTCGGCAGGGCTCATCCATACCAGCACCGAGGTGACGCCATTATCGTCAGTTGTTTCCTTGATCACTGGATATTGGATCGTTGCGTCAATCCCTATACCGGCCAAGGTCATGTCGCCAAGCAGTTGCCTGGCCTCGGCGAGATTCATTCCAAGATTCGGTCCGTCGGCAGCGAACAAGGCGTCAAGCTGGCCACCGTTGTCGAATATCTGCTTCATCGCGGCGGCGGTCACCGGGACATTGATATCTTGCAGACGCGATGACAGCCTGCCGGGAAGGTTGCTGAGCAGGCTGGCACGATCCAGCAAGTAATTCAGGCTGGAGACATAATTCTTGAGAGCAAGCTGCATCTGGTCAGTCTGCGCATATTGCGCTGCCAGGATGATGGCGCCCGGATCACCGCTGTCGACTGTCGGTACCAGATCCCTGCGTACTATGCTGTTCACAGCGCCCATGGTGTCACTCCATTACTGATTATTGATGCATGATCGATGCGGCACGCAAGATGTTATTAGCGCTCGCTATTGCGTGCCAGCGCCGTATACATAACACTGACACTGCCGTGGAAACCGGGAGATCAGACCAGATTGCGCACGCGCTTCGGCCGGCGCGCGGAAGGTTGGTCGAACTGCATATGCTGGATTTTCCGTTCCGATGCCGCCCTGACTTCCTGCATTGTTTTTTCCAGTTCGGCCTTGATGTCCAGCGGCGCGCCGTTTGTACTGTGCTGCTGTAACTGCTTTAACAATTGTTCACGATTGATATGGCGCTCGAAAAAAAATCGGTCGGCGGCAGCCAGTGCCTCATTCGCTTCGTTGATCAGACGTTCTGCATTGGCAATGATCTGACGCGTTTGCGACTCTCGATTGCTGTCATCCATCTGTCTGCCCTCCGTGGACAATTAAAGGAAAACGATTGCGGCGCTGCACCCGGAAACCCATTGTGGCGAATGAATCGGGTCTCTGATAGTGAGTAACAATCGGCAGAGAAGAGTTCCAGGGCGGCCA
>JAQGMO010000218.1 GCA_028292315.1 Herminiimonas sp.
AACATGGTCAGATTCAGGGTCCCGGAGGCTCCATTTGGCACCACCACATTGCTCAGGTCCGGGAAACCGGTCGCATTGGACGGCACCAGGGTGCCCGAGGCGACCGTCGGATACTTTTTCGGGCGCAGGATCACGACATCGGTGCTGTAACTGACATAACCATTCGCATCGGCGGGCGCATTTGCAAACAGGCATTGGCCCTGGAATTCGGCGTGTCGCGTACTCCCGTACGCGAAGCGCTGATCCAGCTCGCTTCAATGGGCCTGATCGTTATCAGCCCACGGCGCGGCGCGGTGGTGGCGGAAGTCGGCCCACAGAAGTTGATCGAGATGTTTGAAGTGATGGCGGAACTGGAGGCGGTTTGCAGCTCGCTGGCGGCGCGCCGGATGACACCGGAAGAACATGACAAACTATTGGCGGCGCATCAGGCATGCAAGGCCGCGCGGGACGCTCGCGACCGTGACGATTACTTTTATAAAATCGAAGCCTTCCATGAGCTGATTTATGCCGGAAGCCACAATGGATTTCTGGCCGACCAGGCCAGGAGCCTGCATCGCCGGCTGCGTCCCTATCGCCGGCTGCAGCTGCGCGTACGGGACAGGCTGCAGTCTTCCTATTCCGAGCATGAAGAAATTGTCAATGCAATCATTGCGGGAGATCCGGCCAGGACTGCCGGGATTGTCCGTCATCATATCGTGATACAGGGGCAGCGGTTTGCCGACCTGATTGCGTCACTGTCGGCGCTTTCGTCCAGGGCGGCGTGAGCTTGCCGCCCTGGTTACACGCCTTGCGAAGCTGACTGTTTCAGCGGTGCTTAGCAAAAGCATCAGGCTATCGTCGCGAACCTGAAGTCATTTCCATCCGCCCGCGTTCGAAGTGTAGTCCTCGTGCTGCCGAAAGCGCGCTGTCGAATGGCTGTGCATGACCGATTCCGCCCTGGCACGGGCAGCATTCAGCAACATCCTTGCAATGGTGTTCATCATCTGTTTCATTTTCATTCCCCTGAGGTTCCGTTTCTGAAGTGTGGGCATGCCAGACAGCGTGTTGCCGACCGGTTCGATTGCATGCTGTGGAAGACTCCGGCACTGCCAGGACGTACCTGGCATGTGCGAAGAGACGAAAGGAAGCGCTTCTTTTTACGGCGCCGGCATGCGGCGAATGCGGCGCCTGACCGGACGCTGCCGCCTGTCAGGCCATATAGCCGTTATATCGCCAATTCAGGCAGACCGCCAATTCTGATTCGCCATACCAGACATTTGCGGGCTGAATGGATTAATCGACATGTCGGGCGAGCCAATTCCTGATGCCATCGAGCGAGCGGAAGTCAGCCACCGAGCGGCACTCGAGTTGAGGATGCCGCGCGTGCAGCATGCGTGACAGGGCCGCACCGGGCCCGAGCTCCAGCGCGATTGTCACACCGGCCTCGGCGCAGGCATCCATGCAGTCCTTCCACAGGACGGTTTCGGCAATCTGGCGCGACAAGTGCGCGATCGCCTTATCCGACTGATCTATCCTTTCAGCGGTGATCCCCGAAAGCACCGGGACCGGCGGATCGATGAATCGATGACGACGCAATTCATCGGCAAACGGCGCTACCGCCGCCCGCATGAGCGGGGTATGCGATGCGACTTCGACCGGTAGCACACCAAGCCTTCCGCCGGATGCAACGATCCTGTCCCGTACTTCGATCAGCGCAGCAGCCGGGCCGCCGGCGATGAAGCTGTCCTCGCCCGTCTCGATCGCCAGATGAAAACCGGACTGGCGCAGGATGCCGCCGGCGGCGCGCGTGGTCAGGCCGGAAATGGCAATGAGCGCCTGTCCCGGCACGCCCTTCAGGCAGGCATCCATCAGCCGTGCCCGCGATGCCGCCAGGGCAACCGCATCGCCGGCAGCGAGCGCGCCCGCCACGCCATAGGCGGCGACTTCGCCGATGCTGTATCCGGCTACCAGCGCCGGCGCCGGAAGGTCGGTCCTGAGAGCTTCCCATGCCGCCAGCGTCGCCGCGACGATCAGCGGCTGCGCGATGCGGTTGGAGAAAAATCGCGCCTCGTCCGCAAGGATGGAGTCGAGCGGCGCCCCCAACTGGGCATCGGCTATCCACTGCTCCAGCAGCAAGGCCACGCGGCTATCGGTGCGCGCAAGGTCGAACATTGCCGGATGCTGCGCGCCCTGGCCGGGACAGAGGAATGCCAGGCGGCTTTGCATGGTTACCGGGACCGGGTCGCTTCATGTACCAGGCAGGCCGCCGCCAGCAGGTCCGCGGCGCCGCCAGGCGAAAGTCTGGCGGCGACGAACAGGCAATGACATGCCTTCGCACGATCTTCCCAGTCAGGATGCGCGGTGCCGCCGCAGTCGAGAAATTCCCGTGCATGCCGCCTGACGGTCAGCGCGCCCTGCTCGCCGCCCCGGTGATAGACATTGGTGTCATGGATATGCCCCATCAGGGTAAACAGCGCGTCGACGCGCGCTTTTCTCCAGCCGCGGCCGGCGGCGAGCGTTCGCTGCAATGCCGGAAGCGCCATATCGAAGACGGACGGCAGGCCGAGCGCAGCCTCTTCGCGCGCGCCGCTTGCCGCATAGCGGCGGGCTACCTGGAGGCCATGCGAATCAGCTGTTGAATCCGTTTTAAATTCCGCTGTTCCCGGTTGCGTATGCGCGGCCAGTGACGTGCCCCACCGGCTTAACAGCGTGTCCCTGATAGCTGTGGCGGACAGCGCAATGCCTTGCGCGCGGCAGTTTCCGATCGCCGCGCACAACAGGCCGAGACAAAAGATCGCGCCGCGATGGGTGTTGATGCCCCCGGTGGCAAGCAGCATGCGCTGTTCCGCTTCCATGCCAAGCCGCTTCAGCGTTGCAAATGGTGCAGCTTCCATTCCCGCCGCGGCAATGCGAATGAAATAACCGCGCAATGCAAACAGGCTCCGAATGAAGGTCGCCGCCGCCATGTCATCGTGGCTGCCGTTATCGACCAGCGATACCAGCCCCGGCTTGGGGTACAGGGCGAGTTCTGCGTACAGGCTGCGCACCGCCAGGCGGCCGATCCCGGCAGAGAACGCACGCGCATCTTCCCGGGAAACCGGCCTGGTTGCGGGCGTGCTCCAACGATGAGCAGGCGCATGCGAAACAATATTCAGGTCATGCATGGCTCATCCTTCAGGGCCGCCACCAGGGCGCTTGCCGCCGACAGCGATATGCCATGCAATTGCTTCACAAGCACGCGCGCGCCGCTTGCCTTGCGCAGCGCAGCCGACAACTCTTTCCAGGCGACCGCCTGCCCGCCCGGGAAAACAATCTCGCCGTCGAGAGGCAACTTGCCTGCATGCGACTCGAGCAGGTCCAGGCTGCCGATCAATTGTGCACGGGTCCGCGGGCGCAGCAGCAAATCGATGTCGGATGCCGCTGTCAGGTACGATTGCCGCGTCAGTCCCTGCAGCGCGACCGAACCATAGACGCCGATCGCCAATCCCTGCCCGGCGGCCTCCCGGTCCAGTATGGCAAGCAAGGGCCGCCATGCAACTGGCGTTGCCCGGTTCACCCGGCCCAGAGGCGGTGGCGACAGCACCTTCCTGATGCAATCTTGCGGTACCCGCAAGCCGATGCGCATTTTTGAACCGTCGACCGGATCCGGCGGCAGGGCAATGCCGATCGCAAGCCAGCCGGACAACAGGCCGGCATCGTTCCGTCTCACGATCGCCGGCCAGTCCGCCCGCCGCCATCTGTCGATCGCGTCATGGCAGTGCGCGGGCGCGGTGCCACGCGCATGCTGCCATCCCTGGCGCGACAACCAGACAAGATCATGCCGCGCGAACATGTCCGCCCGACCTGACTGCGTCCATCACCGCTTGCGCCAGGTGGCGGCCGCCCCGATCGCGCCCCAGTTCCGCGCGCCGGTCCGCCGCATCGCATTCGGCAAGAGCCTGCGCCAGGCATTGCGCCAGGTCGTCCTCCCAGATCGCCTGCAGCCCTCCCATGCGAAGATAGTTTTCCGCGCCGGGAGCAAAAACCGGGTTGTCCTTCGCCAGTTCGGTCAGCATTTCCTCGGGCACCTTGGTGATGCGCGCCATTGCCGGCAACCCCATCACGCGTATCGTCGCGTCCGGCAGGGCGAAGCACGCGTCCGCGATCAGCCCGCTGGTGATGAAGCCGCCCGACAATGCCTGGTCATACACCAGGCCGATGATCGGGTGGCCGGCGCGACGCGCCAGGTCGATGCACTTGCCGAGATGGGCCATATAACTGTTGATGCCCAACATCTCATCGCGATGGCGCAGCCGCTGGCCCTGGGTATCCACCAGGATGAGAATCGGCCGCTGCGGATATTCGCGCACGGTCTTCAATACCGCCTTTGCCTGCGCAAGCGCGATCTCGATGCCGATCGGCGTATGGTCCGTGGTGCCGATGACGGCCACTTGACGGCCATCCACCTGGCCGGTACCCCACAGGAATTTATCCTGCTCGCTGAGGTCATGCCCCTGCGGGAAGAGCTGTGCCGCAAGCGTTCGCCAATCCATCATTTTCCTCCTCTCCGATGTTTGTCCGCGAGGTTCACGAACGCCTCCTCATCGAGCACCGGCACGACGGCCGGGTCCGGTATGCCGAGCGTCTTCCAAACGTCCAGCGGGTCGGACAGGCCGCCGAAATCCTGCAGCCGCCGCTCCAGCATGTCCTGCTCGGCTTCCAGGCCGGACAGCGTCAGGCCGGCCTGGTCATTGCGGCCGCCTTCGATCGCCCGCAGGGCGGCTTGCCGGAAGGCTGACATGTCGTTGCGCACCAGCGCATCGCAGTCGCCCAGCAGGTAGCGATGCTTGCCGCCGGTAGTGCGCCAGACCAGGGCGCGGTCACGCGCATCGAATTCTTCGACGCCATGCGCGGTTTCGATCACTTCCGGGCCGGACATCGCAAGACGGCCTTCCTCGGACATGAGTATGGTGTTGGCGCAGCGCGCGGCGATGCCCATGCCGCCGAAGCAGCCATTAGACCCTCCGATCAGCGCCACTACCGGGATGCCCGCCGCGCGCGCATCGAGTATGGCCCGCATCACTTCCGACACCGCGATCAGACCGGCATTGGCTTCGTGCAGCCGTACCCCGCCCGATTCCAGCAGCAGCAGCACCGCCCAGGCCTGCTCATCGATCGCGCGTCGCATCAGGCCCACCAGTTTCGCGCCGTGAACCTCGCCGACCGCGCCGCCCATGAAAGCGCCTTCCTGCGCGGCGCCGAACACATGTTTTCCATCCATCAGTCCGCGCCCTACCACCACACCATCGTCGAACGATACCGGCACATTCAGCTGCGCCAGATGTGGACTGATGACGCGTTCCGACGGCGGCAGGAATTCCTCGAATGTGCCGGGATCGAACAGGTTTTGTATACGCTGGCGCGCAGTCAGCTCAAGATAGCTGCTCACGGCAGGCCTCCCGTCATCGATTCCACCGCCTGGTCCAGCCGCAGGCTGACCACCGCCGGCGTCGCGCCCATATCGTTAATCGAGATGCGTGTATCGGTCAGCAGCCAGCGCGCGTGGAAGTCCGCCATCACCGCCTGCCATGTCGCGCCAAAGCCGTTGGCCGCGGTTTTTACCTCGATTTCGCAGGCGCCGCCGAGCGGCGCCGGCTCGATCAGCACTTCAAGATTGCCGGAGCTGACGACCCCGACCAGTTGCGGTGACGAACCAACCGGACGGTTGCCATTCTCGAAACGGAAATTCAGCGTTTCCATGATCATCCTCACCAGTTCCTGAATCGTTTCGGCGGATCGTACAAGCCGCCGGATGCGCGTACCAGGTCCTTCATGTTTTTCGCCGCAAGCAGATCCCTGGTCGCGAGCCGCTTGTCGATGCCGAGATCCTCCGCGCGCAGGATGATCCGGCGATCGCGCAGATCTTCCACCATGCGTTTGTCGCGCGCCATGCCGACCGGCGTATAACCGGCCACGCCGCGAATCGCCTGTTCGCGCTCGTCATCGTTCCGGCACAGCAACAGGTTGGCAATGCCTTCCTCGGTCAGGATGTGCGTGACATCCTCGCCATAAATCATCACCGGCGGGATCGCCATGCCGGCCTGCTGCGCGAGTTGCCATGCATCCAGCTTTTCCACGAATGCGGGCTCCATGTGCTCACGGAATGTTTCCACCATCTGCACCACCAGCTTTTGTCCGCGCGGAACCAGGTTTTTACCCTCGCGCGCCTGGCGACCGGCTTTCAGCCATGCCGCGCTGACATGGCGCCGGCCGCGCGCATCGGCTCCCATGTTGGGGGCGCCGCCGAATCCGGAAATCCGGTCAAGCGTCGCGGTCGATGAGTTGCCCTGCAGATCGATCTGCAGGGTGGAACCGATGAACAGGTCGCAGGCATAGTGACCCGCAGCCTGGCAGAATGCCCGGTTGCTGCGCATTGAGCCGTCCGGCCCGACGAAAAAAATATCGGGCCGCGCCCTGATGTAATTTTCCATGCCGAGTTCCGATCCGAATGAATGGATCGATTCGACAAAGCCGGCTTCTATCGCGGGAATCAGCGCCGGGTGCGGATTCAGTGCCCAGTGTTTTGCAATTTTTCCTTTCAGTCCCAGGCTTTCCGCATAGGTCGGCAGGATCAGTTCAATTGCCGCGGTATCGAAGCCGATGCCGTGATTCAGGCGATTGACCTCATACTCCGCGTAGATGCCCCTGATCGCCATCATCGCCATCAATACCTGGATTTCCGAAATCTGCGCGGGATCGCGCGTAAACAACGGCTCTATGTAAAACGGCGCCGGCGACTGGATAGCGAAATCGACCCAGCCGGCGGGGATGTCGACCCGCGGCAGGACATCGGCGATCCGATTGACCTGCGCAATCACGATTCCATTCTTGAAGGCGGTTGCTTCGACGATGGCCGGCGTGTCTTCGGTATTCGGGCCGGTGTACAGATTGCCTTGGCGGTCCGCTGCCTCGGCCGCCACCAGCGCCACGCGCGGCGTGAGGTCTACAAAGTATCGGGCGAACAGTTCCAGGTAAGTATGGATGGCGCCGATGTTCAGCTTTCCCGCCATCGCCAGCCTGGCCAGCCGTCCGGCCTGCGGGCCGGAGAAGGAAAAATCCAGTCGCGACGCGATCCCCTTCTCGAAGATGTCCAGGTGTTCGGGCAAGGCAAGCACCGACAGCAGCATATGCAAATTGTTGATGGCCGCCGGATCGAGGCTGGTGAGCGCACGGCCGAGGAAATCGGCCTGCTTCTGATTGTTGCCTTCCAGGCAGACGCGGTCGCCGCGCTCTATCACCTGGTGCAACAGATCCATCGTGCGATCGGCCGGCACGATTTTCCCCGACAGCGCCGTTCCGAGTGTTTTGCGCGCCCGCTCAAGCCGGGCAATTCGATTGGTCTGCTGGCGATTCCAGGTCCGGTCAGGGTCGCGCATCGTGTTTCTCCCGGTGATCAGCCGACATCCTGCATCACAGAACGACGAACAGCAGCCACACCACGACCGGCGCCACCAGAGTGACGATTGCGCCGTAATTCATCAGCTGCCTGAGGAACACATCGCGGTCCACGCCCTGGGCGTTGGCCAGCACCAGGGCGCCGTTGGTGGAGAACGGGCTGACGTCGACGATGGTCGACGCCACCGCCATGGCAGCGATGAAGCCGATCGCGTCGACCCCGGTTCCCTGCTGCAGGAACGGAACGGCCAATGGAATAAGCGAACCGAGCACCGCGGTCGAGGACGCGAAGGCCGAAACAACGGCGCCGACAAAGCATAACAGCAGCGCCGCCACCAGTGGCGAGGTCAGGCTGGCCACGCTGTTGCCGACGAAGGATATCGTTCCCATCTTTTCCATTACGCCGACGTAGGTGCTGACGCCGACGATGAGCATGATTTCCGGCCAGGACACCTGGGCGATGGCGCGCTTTTGCAGGTTCGGGGCTATCATCGAAAGCAGCAGGCCGATGGTAAGCGCGACGAATCCGATATCGAGCTTGTAGACCAGCGTCAGAACGGCAAGCGCAACCAGTCCGGCAACGGTGGCGAAGTGCTGGATGGTCGCTTTTTCAGCCTCTTGCGCCGCACCGGCCGGACCTGCCGGCGCAGCACCGGATGGCCCGGCGCCGGTAGCGACTACCGAGTCGGGCGAGCGCTCCCTGATGAGCCGTTCTTCCATCAGCGACTCGCCTTCGGCATCATCAAAGATCTGCGGGCCCTGGGCCGGCACGGCAGGCGGTGTGCCGAAGGGTGCCACGGCAACACCGCCCCCGCCCGCCGCCGGCATGAGTCTCGACTCGCGCATGAGGCGCAGACCGCCGAACGCGAAGAACAGCAGCAGCGCGACGGCAAGATTCACACCGAGACTGGCGAACGCGGTGGTCAGTTCACTGAGCGGCAGGCCCGCTTTCTGAACGATCTTGTTGGTGATGCCGCCATAAATACTGATCGGTGAAAAGCCGCCGCCCTGTGCGCCGTGAATCACCATCAGACCCATCATGAGCGGGTTGATGCCGTACCTTGCGGCGAAACCGAGGGCAATCGGGGCAATGATCGCAACGGCGGCCGGACTGACCGCGCCGACCGCGGTAAGCAGCGCGGCGGTCCCGAACATGATCCATGGGATCGCCGCGATGCGGCCGCCGACGGCGCGCAGCGCAAGCCGCACCAGCCAGGTGATCGTGCCGTTGTTTTGGGCCTGCGCGAACAGGAAAGTGATGCCGACCAGGGTCAGGAACAGTTCGGCCGGAAAGCCTGCCATGATGCCCTTGGTTTGCATTCCTGCAACCAGGGTGCCTACCAGGAATGCGCCGACGAAAGCGATCACGCCCATGTTAATCGGCAGGACCGTGGCGAGAATGAACATCGCCACGAGCACATAGATGGAAATCATTTGGGAGGACACCATTCTCTCCTTCAACAAACGACGCCGGGAATCAATTCAGCGCGAGGAGATGAGATCCTGTTCGATCGCGTGCCGCGCGGAATGGATGTCCGGGCAGGCTGCATGGCGGTCTCCCGCAGGGGTTTTGGAATCGGCCCAGTGGCGCGGAATGACCACAAAAATCAAGCCCATTAATATGAGCTAATTTAATCCCAAGATCCTGCCGAGAGCAATCGGATTGATGACATTTTCGCGAGTTCTTGCGGCAGATCGGCATTTGATCCCGACCCCGCCTCGGGCTGCAATTCAGGATGCCCCAGTTTGATGCTGAAAATCCATCCCGGAGATAACGCGGCGGCGAGTCACATGCTGCGCCGATACTGTCCGCCCACTTCAAACAACGCTTCGGTAATCTGCCCCAGCGAGCACACCCGCACCGCATCCATCAATTTCTCAAACACATTCTTATCATCAATCACCGCCTGCTGAAGCGCCGCCAGCATTGCCGGCGCCTGCGCGGCATGCCGTGCCTTGAAATCCGCCAGGCGCATTAACTGCGACTGCTTTTCCTCATCGGTCGAACGCGCCAGCTCGATTTTTTGCAGCGTATCGCTGGCCTTCGGATTGCGGAAGGTATTGACCCCGATGATCGGCAAGGTACCGTCATGCTTCTGGTGCTCATACAGCATCGACTCTTCCTGGATCTTGCTGCGCTGGTAGCCGGTTTCCATTGCGCCCAGCACGCCGCCGCGCTCGGCGATCCGTTCGAATTCCTGCAGGACAGCTTCTTCCACCAGGCCAGTCAGCTCGTCGATGATGAAGCTGCCCTGGTTCGGATTCTCATTCTTCGCCAGTCCCCATTCCCGGTTGATGATCAGCTGGATTGCCAGCGCGCGCCGCACCGACTCATCGGTCGGCGTCGTGATCGCTTCGTCGAATGCATTGGTGTGCAGCGAGTTGCAATTGTCGTAAATCGCAATCAGTGCCTGCAGCGTCGTTCTAATATCGTTGAAGTCGATTTCCTGCGCATGCAGTGAGCGGCCTGAAGTCTGGATGTGGTATTTGAGCTTTTGTGCCCGCTCGCTGGCGCCGTATTTCTCCCGCATCGCGACACCCCAGATGCGCCGCGCGACACGGCCCATGACGGTGTATTCCGGGTCCATGCCATTGGAGAAAAAGAATGACAGGTTGGGTGCGAAGTCATCGATGTGCATGCCGCGCGCAAGATAGGCTTCGACGAAGGTGAAGCCGTTGGACAGGGTGAACGCCAGCTGGGAAATCGGATTGGCGCCCGCTTCGGCGATGTGATACCCGGAGATCGATACCGAATAGAAGTTCCGTACCTGGTGATGCACGAAATATTCCTGAATGTCACCCATGACCTTCAATGAAAACTCGGTCGAAAAAATGCAAGTGTTCTGGCCCTGGTCTTCTTTCAGGATATCCGCCTGCACCGTGCCGCGCACATTCTGCAATACCCAGGTCCGGATCTTGGCGGTTTCATCATCGGTCGGTTCACGCTTGTTATCCGCGCGGAACTTGTCCAGTTGCTGGTCGATAGCGGTATTCATGAACATCGCCAGGATGGTCGGCGCCGGGCCGTTGATCGTCATCGACACCGAGGTCGACGGGCTGCACAGGTCGAATCCATCGTACAGCACCTTCATGTCATCCAGCGTCGCAATCGATACGCCCGAGTTGCCGACCTTGCCGTAAATATCCGGGCGCAGCGCCGGGTCGGCGCCGTATAGGGTGACGGAATCGAAAGCGGTCGACAGGCGCTTGGCGTCCATGCCTTCGGATACCAGCTTGAAGCGGCGGTTGGTGCGGAACGCATCGCCTTCGCCGGCGAACATGCGGGTCGGATCTTCATTTTCGCGCTTGAAAGCGAACACGCCCGCGGTGTAAGGGAATGAGCCCGGCACGTTTTCCAGCATCATAAAACGCAGGATTTCGCCATGATCTTCAAAGCGTGGCAGGGAAACCTTCCGGATCCTGGTACCCGACAGGGTGTGGTATATCAGGCCGGTGCGGATTTCCTTGTCACGGATTTTGACCACGTATTCATCGCCGGCATAGGCAGATTGCATATCGGGCCACATCGTCAGTAGTTTCTTCGCGCCAGGGTCGAGCATGGCGTCGCGTTCATCGATCAGGTCATCGAATTCGGGATTCCTGCCGGCCGCGGCAAGCATGCGGCGCGCTTCCTGCAGTTGCTGCCGTTCCCGTGCCAGCCTGGTCTGCTTGTTCACGAATTGATGGTAGCCGCGCACCGTATCCGCGATTTCAGCCAGGTAGCGGCTGCGCGCCGGCGGCACGATCGCGTTCTTGCCGGATGAGAAACGGCCCGTTATCGGAGCGAGTTTCCCTGGCTTCACGTCCAGGCCGAGTTCGGCCAGCCTGGGCAGCAAACCCTGGTACAGCGCAGTCACACCATCGTCATTGAAACGCGAGGCCTGCGTGCCGTACACCGGCATGTCGTCCGGGCGCTTGCTCCATAACTCCCGGTTGCGCTGGTACTGTTTGGCGACATCGCGCAGCGCATCCTGCGAGCCCTTGCGGTCGAATTTATTAATGGCGACAAAATCGGCAAAATCGAGCATGTCGATTTTTTCCAGTTGCGACGCGGCGCCGAATTCCGGGGTCATCACATACATGGATAAATCCACCAGTGGCACAATCGCGGCATCGCCCTGCCCGATGCCCGAGGTTTCCACGATCACGAGATCGAAGCCGGCCACCTTGCAGGCGGCAATCACGTCGGGCAGCGCCTGGGAAATTTCCGAACCGGCTTCCCTGGTCGCCAGCGAGCGCATGAAGACGCGCAGCTTGCCGGCCCATGGGTTGATGGCATACATGCGGATGCGGTCGCCGAGCAGCGCGCCGCCCGACTAGCGTCGCGACGGATCGAATGAAATGATGGCGATGTCCAGCGCGTCGTCCTGGTCGAGCCGAATGCGGCGGACCAGCTCATCGGTCAGCGAAGACTTGCCGGCGCCGCCGGTGCCGGTAATCCCGAGCACCGGAATCTTGACGATATCGGCGGTCTTGTGAAGTTCGGTCTTGAGGCCCGGCGCCACCTTGTCGTTTTCCAATGCGGTGATCATTTGCGCCAGCGGGCGATGCCGGTCAGCCATCTCGCCTTTCGCGATTGCATCGAGTCCGGTCGGGGCGTAGGTCGACAGGTCGACGTCGCAGGCCTGGATCATCGACAGGATCATGCCGGCCAGTCCAAGCCGCTGGCCATCTTCCGGGCTAAAGATGCGGGCGACGCCATAGGCATGCAACGCCGCTATTTCCGTTGGCACGATCACTCCGCCACCGCCGCCGAACACCTTGATATGGGCGCCGCCGCGCTGCTTCAGCAGGTCGATCATGTACTTGAAATATTCTACATGCCCGCCCTGATAACTCGAAATCGCAATGCCCTGCGCATCTTCCTGCAGCGCCGCGGTGACGATCTCGTCGACCGAGCGGTTATGGCCGAGGTGGATGACTTCCGCGCCGTTCGCCATCAGAATGCGGCGCATGATATTGATCGAGGCGTCATGCCCGTCGAACAGCGATGCGGCGGTCACGAAACGGACCTTGTTGACGGGCTTGTATTCGGTGAGTTTCTGGGCGATGGAAAGGTCGGTCATGGCGTGTCGATTCCTGAATGATTAGCCGTGAAGCAGGTCGCCGCGGCAGGGAACGGTGGATTTTCCGCTCATGCGCGAGTATAAAAAATGACGGCAATGGCGGCCATGCCAAAAAATGTCAGATTCCATGGAAGAATTTACCATGCAGGGATAGAATGTATTTGTTAATTATTTGCCAATACAACATCGGGAGACCATGGAGAAGGCAGTATATCCATTTATTTTGTGCAATCCGCGCTCGAACCGATTTACGCACGCGGCATCGATGCCGGTGAAATGCTGCGCCGCGCCGGCATTTCACCGGCCATCCTGCAATCTTCGCAGGGGCGGGTGAGCGCGCAGAATTTTAGCGCCTTGTGGTTGCAGGTGGTGCGGGCGCTCGACGATGAACTGTTTGGACAGGATACGCGGCGGATGAGACGCTGCGCCGCTGGCTCGAGGATGAAGGACAATCGTTCCAGGCCATCAAGGACCAGCTGCGGCGCGACATGGCGATCGAATACCTGTGTCATTCCGCCAAAAGCGTAATAGAGATTTCGAACGAACTGGGGTTCGCGGAAGTGAGCGCATTTCATCGGGCATTCAAGAAATGGACCGGGGCCCGCCCTGGGGAATACCGGCGGTCCAAGCAGCGCGAATAGCATTAAATTGTATGCCATCGCATATATTTATGCGTATCCTTCGTTTTGACACATAAAATATATTCGTTAGCATATATTTTTTGGTATATTTCGGAAAGCCAGTTAAATTATATGCGTTTGCATATAATTAAAACCTATAACTATCCATCCCATGAAGATTCCAGTTAACTCCGTCGCCGAACTTGGGTTGTTAATTCGCGCAACCCGACGCGCGCAAAAGTTACGCCTTGATGACGTCGCCGGAAGTGCGAATGTAGGGCCGGTTTTTGTAGGCGACGTTGAACATGGAAAGGAAACTGTTCAGATGGGGCGCGTCATGAAGTTACTCGATGAGCTTGGAATAAGAATTGTTGCCGATATTCCTCAATCAGCTTTGCCTGAATTTGAAAAGCTCATGAAAGCCGGACTGAAACCTCGAAAACCTCGTAATAAAGGAAAAGAGCAGAAAGCATAACCAATGGCTGACCGACAACTGAATGTATTCATCAATGAACACCTGGTGGGAACCTTACGGGAAGCTAATGACCTGTGGGCATTCGACTATGACCCGGCATGGGCAGCTTCCGAAAATGCATTCGATTTGTCACCAGCTTTGTCTCGCTCCAGACTGTTGCACGTTGACGGAGCAAGTCAGCGTCCTGTGCAATGGTATTTCGATAATCTTCTGCCGGAAGAAGCGCTTCGAACAGTGCTGGCCAGGGAGGCCAGCATCAATGAAGACGATTCGTTCGGCTTGCTGGCCTATTTCGGTGCAGAGTCGGCCGGCTCACTGGTTCTACGTTCTCCGGAAGATCCTGTAACTGTCCAGGCAGGATTGCGGGAATTGCCGGACGCAGTCCTTTCAGACCGCATCAAAAAGCTGCCTCGCTTGTCGCTTAATCATGACGCCCCTAAACGAATGTCTCTCGCAGGTGCGCAACATAAACTGGCTATCGTGTTCCGGGACGGTAAGCTATTTGAGCCATTGCCGGGAGAAGCATCGACCCATATCCTGAAACCAAACTCACAGGACGAGAGCTATCCTGCTACAGCGATCAATGAATATTTTGTCATGCGGCTGGCAAAAGCATTGGGCCTCGCGGTTCCGGATGCCCATCGTTATTACACACCAGAACCCGTCTACATCGTTGACCGCTTCGACCGTAACACCGAAGGTAAGCAAGTCCTGCGCAGGCATATGATCGATGCTTGCCAATTGCTGAACAAGGCACGAGGATTCAAATACAAGGCAGCGACGCTGGAGACGCTTTCCCAGGTCATCAGACTATGCCGTGGCCGTTTGACCGCTCGGCTCCGGCTATTTCAATGGCTGGTCTTCAACGTCCTGGTAGGCAACGGGGATAATCACCTGAAAAATATTTCCTTCATCGTAACGAGAGAAGGGTTCGAGATTTCGCCAGGATACGACTTGCTGAGCACCGCCGTTTATTCGACTCGGGCAATTGCAGGCGAACGCGCAATCTGGCCACGCGTAGAGCTTGCCCTGCCGTTACCCGGCGCATCCCGTTTCGGCGATGTCTCACGTCGGGTAATGCTCGATACCGGATTAGCCTTGGGACTAAGGCAGCGTACTATCGTGCGCGAACTCGACCGGATCGTGACTCGCATTATTCCGGCCGCAGGCGCCCTGTACGACAATATAGAAAAAGAAAACAAGTTGCGCCCGGAAGAAACAAAACCTGTTCTTGCCGGAGAGTTGCATCTACTACGTACAATCCAGCACCTTATCATTCGCGAAATGGTGCGCAATCTCGAACCGGGTGCCTGATCGGCAGCAGCCGAAATCGTCCGCCATGTTCGGGTAAGCTATGAGTCTGATTTTGCCGCCGTAAAAAAACAGCTGCTGCCCGTTGACCCTGAATGCGGCGATTTTTTGCGGGCCTTCCGCGGAAGTTATCCATTCGATCGTTTGTGTATGTCCTGCATTTGTCCGATGGCACGAATTATAGCCTCACCTTTCTCGGTCAATTTTTCAGATGCAGTCGCGCTCGCAGTCGCCGTGTTGATATCGACGATATTCAAAAGCTCCTCCTTGGTATCAGCAAGAATTTTTCCATACCTGTCCTGATTCCAGGCAAGCGTTCATCAGGAGGCCGGGCATTCCCCGAATTCACGCACATATTCCGCGTGCATCCATCCCGCCCTCGTGTTCAACCAGGTCTTCAGATAGTCAACTTCTTCCTGATACGTATTACCGACAAACGAATTGGGGCCGACATTCGTGCCAAGGATTTTCCATCTCTCGAAATTTCTGTTGATTGCATTCGGATCGATCCCGGCCACGATCGTATCGACTTGCGATCCCAGGCCGGCGATCACCCCGTTGCGCCGCAGCTCGCACCATTTCGTGAATACGCGCTGACCGAAATTTGAATTGGCAAACAGGCGGCTATGCCATTCCCCTTCACGGATATGCCACCCGGTTGGATCGTCGCTGCCGTTGTAGTTGATATTGCCGGCACCGATATCGAAATCCCACAGCGGTCCGAAGTGAAGCTTGCCGCCGCGCTGCTTGTACAGGAACACGCTGCTGGTAAATTTTTCGACGCCTGGTATCTGGCTATTGATTTGCGCGTCATTATTTTTGAGCAGCTCCATGACGAGATACCAGTTCACCATGGCATCCGCATCAAAATACTGTTCATACGAATTTCCATTGGTGCCGATCGCCTGTTCGGCCGCATTGACATAATTTTTTATGTAGTTGAACTGGGCATAGGAGGGATGCGCCGGGTTCTCAATATCTGCTTTGGCGTATTCCGGATCTTTCGCGCAAATTGGAATTTGCATTGAGGTGTACCAGCAGA
>JAQGMO010000227.1 GCA_028292315.1 Herminiimonas sp.
CAAAAGATAGTTGGCCTACTCGGCAATTATGCGATGGACAGCATTATTTACCTGACTTATTCGGACGCGCTGCGTTTCAAGCGTGAAGAGATGAATACCAGAATCATCAAGCTCGATAACGACATCATCGCCAGCAAGATACGACTTGAAGAGTACCGCCGCAGGGCTGCCGAGTTGAGGCAGATCGTCGCCCGCAATCCCGGCGCCGAAAGCCAGGCAACGCGCCAGGTCGTCACTGTCACGGAAGAGAATGCCCGTTATCTGCCGCCGGCAACGCAACTGGCAACCACCGAAGTCCAGGCAGCCGAGGCAAATGAAGCGATACTCAAGGCCAGGCGGGAACAGCAGCAGAATATTCTTTACCTAGAATATTATGACAAGGCCAAGGGCCTGCTCGACAGTACCAGGTCAGGAGAAACCATTCTGCGCGGCCTTGAGTCCGCCAAGACTGCTGTATTCAAGGATAAAAACCTGGAAGACGATGTTACCAAGGAAATCTACAACAAGATTACCGTCGAAAATCGGGATGCGATTAATATTTACCTGGACAGGAGCCGTTTCATCGCCGGCCCGACCCTGGCGCCAAAATCGACCGCGCGTCCGGCGCTGGCGCTGGCCATGAGCCTGATACTTGGACTCATCCTCGCGGTGGTGATTGTTTTATTCCGCAAGCAAATGCGGCTGAGCCAAGTGAAGTAATTTTTTCGATTTCCTCATAAAAAACATGTCGACTCTCTCCAAAACCATTTTCAAAGCCTATGACATTCGCGGCATCATCGGCGTCACTCTCAACGCCGGCGTTGCAAGGCAGATCGGCCAGGCATTCGGCAGCGCCATGCGCGCCAAGGGCGAGTCGGTCGCGGTGATCGGCCGCGACGGGCGCCTGTCCGGTCCCGAACTGTCCGCCGCGCTCGCTTCCGGCCTGCAGGCGGCCGGCGTCGACGTCATTGATATCGGCGTCGTCGCGACCCCGCTGCTTTATTTCGCGACGCATGTCCTGAATGCCCAATCGGGAATCATGGTCACCGGCAGCCATAATCCGCCCGACTACAACGGCTTCAAAATGGTGCTGGCCGGCGAAGCGATTCATGGCGACACCATCCAGGGGCTGTACCAGGCGATCGTCGGCAACGACCTTGTTTCCGGCGCCGGCAGCTATCGCACGCATGACATCCGCGATGCCTACCTGCAGCGCATCATCGGCGACATCGCGCTTGCGCGGCCGATGAAAATCGCCGTGGACTGCGGCAACGGCGTGGCCGGGGCCTTCGCGGGCGACCTGTACCGCGGACTCGGTTGCGAAGTGACCGAACTGTTTTGCGAAGTCGACGGTACCTTTCCCAACCATCATCCCGATCCGGCCCATCCGGAAAACCTGCAGGACCTGATCGCCTGCCTGCGCAATGGCGATGCCGAGATCGGTCTCGCCTTCGACGGCGACGGCGACCGGCTCGGCGTGGTCACGCGTGACGGCCAGATAATTTATCCAGACCGGCAGCTGATGCTGTTCGCCGAGGAAGTCCTGGCGCGCAACCCGGGGCAAAAAATTCTTTACGACGTCAAATGCACACGCCATCTGGCGGACTGGATCACATCGAAAGGCGGCGAACCGCTGATGTGGAAGACCGGCCATTCACTGGTGAAAGCGAAGATGCGCGAAACCGGGGCGCCGCTCGGCGGCGAGATGAGCGGACATATTTTCTTCAAGGACCGCTGGTATGGCTTCGACGACGGCTTGTATGCGGGCGCTCGGCTGCTCGAGTTGCTTAGCCGGCATGCCGACCCGTCCGCGCTGCTGAATGCCTTGCCGCAATCGACCAGCACGCCCGAGCTGCAACTGAAGCTGAATGAAGGCGAGAATTTCACATTGATCGAGCGGCTGCGACACGAGGCGCAGTTTCCCGGTGCCAAGCAGATCATCACGATCGATGGCTTGCGGGTCGAATATCCGGACGGATTCGGGCTGGCGCGTTCTTCCAACACTACGCCGGTAGTCGTGATGCGCTTCGAAGGCGAATCGCAGCAGGCCCTGCAGCGCATCCAGGAGGAATTCAGGCGCGTGATCCTGGCTGCCAAGCCGGATGCCGTTCTGCCGTATTGAGCGGCGGCGCTCTCCTGTCAGCAGCACTGGAACCGATTTGAATATCCTCATCGTGCGCGTGTCGTCGCTAGGCGACGTAGTGCATAACATGCCGATGGTGGCGGATATCCGCCGTCATTTTCCCGATGCCAATATCGACTGGGTGGTGGAAGAAGCGTACACCAGCCTGGTTGGCCTCAATAGCGCGGTTCGCCACGTGATACCGTTCGCGCTGCGGCGCTGGCGTCACAGCCTCCTGTCGGCGGCGACACGCTCGGAAATGCGGGCTTTTTACCGTTCGCTGCGGCGCGAATCGTATGACATCGTGTTCGATACCCAGGCCTTGATCAAAACCGGCGTGGTGATGCGGATGGCGTGTCTGGCGCCCGGCGGCAGACGGGTCGGCCTGGCGAATGCCACCGAAGGGTCCGGCTATGAAGGCATCTCGCGCGTTTTCCACACGCTAAGCGTGCCGGTGGACGCGCGCACGCACGCGGTGCAGCGGGCCCGTCTGGTCGCGGCGGCAGCGTTCGGTTATACGGTCGATAGCGCGGCGGACTTCATGATGGGCGAGCCATCGGTCACGCCGGCATGGCTGCCTGCCGAACCGTATGCCGTATTTTTTCACGGCACCGCGCGCGCCTCCAAGCAGTGGCCGGAAGCGCATTGGGTGGAAGTCGGGCGGGCGCTGGCCGCGCGCGGTATGCCGGTCTTGCTGGCATGGGGGAATATGGTGGAACAGCAGGCGGCGCAACGGCTTGCAGCCAATATACCGAATGCGCTGGTATTGCCGAAGCTGCCGCTGGACGAAGCGCTGGCCCTGGCCCGGCACGCCGCCCTTGCGATCGGCGTCGATACCGGCCTGACCCATGTTGCCGCGGCATTCGGCCGGCCCACGATTGAACTCTATTGCGATTCGCCGCGCTGGAAAACCGAGGGCAATTGGTCGCCCGCCATCATAAATCTCGGCGACCTCGGCGCCCCGCCCGCGCCGGCGGAGGTGCAGTCGGCAGTGGCTAGCCTGCTCGGGCCGGTAAATCGGCCTCGTCCGGAGGCGCTGTGATGCTGGCGTTATATTCCCTGGCGTGGTGGCTCGGCATGCCGCTGGTGCTGGCGCGCCTGTGGTGGCGCGGCCGGACCGAGCCCGGGTACCGACGGCATGTGGCGGAACGGCTCGGGTTTTACCGGGCCAGCGCATTCGACGCCTATCGGGGCAGGGTGCTGTGGGTGCATGCGGTATCGGTTGGCGAGACGCGCGCGGCCGAACCGCTGATCGAAGCATTGCTGGCGGCCTATCCCGGTTACGGCGTCCTGCTTACCCATATGACGCCTACCGGGCGAGCTGCCGGGAAAGCGCTGTTTGGAGAACATGCCGGGCGTCTCTTCCAATGCTATCTGCCTTACGACACCGGCTGGATGACCGGCCGTTTCCTCAAAAGATATGCGCCGCGGCTGGGCGTGTTGATGGAGACCGAGGTATGGCCGAACCTGATTGCGCAATGCACCAGGCATCATGTTCCGGTGGCGCTGGTTAACGCCCGCCTCTCGGAACGCTCGCTGTCAAAGGCGCGCCGCCTGTCCGGCCTGATGCGTCCGGCCGCGGCGGGCGTTACACGGGTGGCTGCGCAGACCGAAGCCGATGCGCAGCGTCTGCGCCAGTTCGGCGTGGAAGACGTGGAGGTCACCGGCAGCATCAAATTCGACGTTCGGCCGCCGCTGGAAGCGCAGGCGCGTGGCACCGTCCTGCGCGCGCAGTTCGGCGCGCGCCCGGTGCTGCTGTGCGCCAGCACCCGCGAAGGCGAGGAAGCGTTGATCCTTGATGCATGGCAGGAGCGCGAGCCGGATGAGACGCTGCTCGTCATCGTGCCGCGTCATCCGCACCGGTTCGATGAGGTTGCCCGCCTGGTCGCCGCGCGCGGCATGGAAATGCGGCGCCGTTCGACGTTGGGGGATGCGGCCCTGCCATCCGGTGTGAACGTGCTGATCGGCGATTCGATGGGCGAGATGTTCGTTTATTTTGCCGCCTGCGACATTGCGTTCATCGGCGGCAGCCTGCTGCCGCTGGGCGGGCAAAATCTGATCGAGGCCTGCGCACTTGGCAAGCCGGTGCTGACCGGCCTTCATACGTTCAATTTCGGCGCCATCACCACCGACGCGATCGAGGCCGGCGCGGCGTGTCGGGTAGCCGATGCGAAGGAGATGCTGGCGCAGGCCGGACGCCTGCTGCGGGATCACGACGCGCGCCTTTCCATGGGGGCAAAGGCAAGGGATTTTGCACAGCGGCAGCGCGGGGCAACCACGCGCACCATGACGTTGCTGACCGCGCTGATCGCAAAGAACAGGGCCTGATCAGAGAGCGTTCATTTTCGGCCCGGAGACTGCCGGATGCCTCGCCCGAACCCCTTGCGAACCACCACAAAGAACACCGGCACCAGAAACACCGCCAGCACCGTCGCGCTGAGCATTCCTCCCATCACTCCAGTCCCGATGGCGCGCTGGCTGGCCGAACCGGCCCCGCTTGCAAGCGCCAGCGGCAACACTCCCAGGATAAATGCCAGCGACGTCATCACGATAGGCCGGAACCGCAGCGCTGCTGCAGCCAACGTCGCTTCATGCAGCCCCATGCCTCGCGCCTGCAGGTCTTTCGCAAACTCGATAATCAAAATCGCATTCTTGGCCGATAAACCGATGATCGCGATCAGTCCAACCTTGAAATACACATCGTTCGGCAAATCGCGAGCGTAGGCGCCAAGCAGCGCGCCGAAGATGCCGAGCGGCACCACGAGCAGCACCGCGGTCGGGATCGACGTGCTTTCATACAGCGCAGCCAGCACCAGGAACACTGCCAGCAGGGACAGGGCATACAGTGCGGGCGCCTGCGAGCCGGACGTCTTTTCCTCCCGTGACTGGCCGGTCCACTCGAAACCAAAACCGGCCGGCAATTGCCGCGCCATCTTTTCCATTTCATCGAGCGCCTCGCCGGTGCTGCGGCCGGGGGCCGCTTCGCCGGAGATCCTGACGGCGGGATAACCGTTGTAGCGCACCAGTTGCACCGGGCCGCTGTTCCAGTAGGCGCGCGTAAATGCCGACAGGGCGACCATGCCGCCCTGCGCATTGCGGACATGAAGTTTCTGCACGTCCTGCGGCTGCAGCCGTTGCAGCGCATCGGCCTGCAGTATCACGCGCTGCTGGCGGCCGCGATTGGGAAAGTCGCTCAGATAGGCGGAACCGAGCAGGATCGAGACAGTGCTGTTGATATCGGCGAATGATACGCCCAGCGCATTCGCCTTGTCGCGATCGAAATCGAGCTGCAGTTGCGGCGTATCTTCCAGGTCTTCCGGCCGCACGTCGCTCAATGACGGATTATTTGCCGCCATTTCCACAAGCCGGTCCCGCGCGGCGACCAGCGCTTCCTGGCCCAGCCCGGCCCGATCCTGCAGACGAAAGCTGAACCCGGCCGTGGTGCCCAGGCCCGGCAAAGGCGGCGGATTGACCGCGAACACCACGGCGTCGTGAATGTTGGAAACAGATCGCGTGGCCCGGCCCGCAACGTCGCGTGCCGACTGACCTTGGCCGCGTTCGCTCCAGTCCCTCAGCGTGGTATAAATCAGGCCGGCATTCGGGCCGTTGCCTGAGAAACTGTACCCGGCCACGGCGATGATGCGCGCCACCTCGGGCTGCTTCAGATAGTATTGCTCGACCTTGCCGATCACATCCATGGTGCGCGTCATGCTCGCGGCGGCCGGCAGTTCGATATTGGTCATGATGTAGCCCTGGTCTTCATTCGGCAGGAAGGAGGAGGGCAGGCGCAGGTACAGCAGCGCGGCGCACGCGACAATCAAGGCATACAGCACCAGGTAGCGGTTGGCCTTGCCCAGCATGCCGGCGACTGTCGCCCGGTAACGGTCCGTCATCCGGCTGAACGAGCGGTTGAACCAGGCGAACGGCCCTGTGTGCGCTTCGGCATGATGACCGGCGGCGCCGGGCGGCTTGAACAAGGCGGCGCATAGCGCCGGCGTCAGCGTCAGGGCCATTAATGCCGAGAACAGCATCGTCGACACCATCGCCAGCGAGAACTGGCGGTAGATGGCGCCGACCGCGCCGCCGAAAAACGCCATGGGAATGAATACCGCCGTCAGCACCAGCGTGATCCCGATGACCGCGCCGGTAATCTGCTCCATCGCCTTGCGTGTCGCGTCGCGCGGCGAAAGGCCTTCTTCGCGCATGATGCGCTCGACGTTTTCCACCACCACGATCGCATCGTCCACCAGTATCCCGATCGCCAGGACCATGCCGAACAGCGTAAGCACATTGATGGAATAGCCGAACGCCAGCATGACGGCAAATCCTCCCATCAGTGCGATCGGCACCACGATGGCGGGAATCAGCGTGGCGCGGATATTCTGCAGGAACAGGTACATCAGCAGGAACACGAGAACCATGGCTATGACCAGCGTTTCCACCACTTCGCCGATCGAGATCCTGACGAACACCGAGGTGTCGTATGGGATGTCGTAGGCGACGCCAGGCGGGAAAAACCCCGACAGCTGTTCCATCCTGGCGCGCACCGCCGTCGCGGTTGCCAGAGCATTGGCGGACGGCGCCAACAGAACCCCGATCATGGCGGTTGGCTTGCCGTCGAGGCGCGTGGAAAAGTCGTAGCCGAGGGCGCCGATTTCGATGCGCGCGACATCGCGCAGGCGGACCGTGGAACCGTCGGAATTGGCGCGTAACACGATCTTGCCGAACTCGTCCGGCGACGACAGCTGGCCGTTGGCCACCACGGGCGCCGAGACCCGCTGCGACCGCGGCGCCGGCGCATCGCCGAGCTTGCCTGCGGCGACCTGCGCATTCTGGCTGCGCACCGCGGCAGCGATATCGGAAGCAGTCAGCTTCAGCCCGGCCAGCCTTGCCGGGTCGACCCAGATCCGCATGGCGTTCTCGCTGCCGAACAGCCTGGCCTCGCCCACGCCGGGTATGCGCTTCAGTTCATTCAGTATGTTGCGTGACATGTAGTCGCCAAGGCCGATCGGCTCGAGTGTGCCGTCGGCCGACGACAGGGCCACGAACATCAGGAAATTACTGGTGGATTTGAAAACTTGCACGCCCTGCTCGGTTACTGCCTGCGGCAGCCGCGGTTCGACCGACTTGACCTTGTTCTGCACATCAACCGTGGCGAGATCGGGATCAGTGCCGGTCCTGAACGTCACAATGATTTCAGCCGAGCCGCTGGCCTCACTGTTCGATTCGATATCGAGCACTCCTTCTGCCCCGTTAAGCGCCTGTTCCAGCAGGCTGGTGACACTGTCGCTCAGCGTTTTCGCCGAGGCCCCCGGATACACGGCGCGTACGATCACGGAAGGGGGCGTGATCGCCGGATATTGGGCGACCGGCAGCGCACGGATGGAAAGTATCCCGGCCAGGATAATGAAGAGTGCGATGACCCAGGCGAAAACCGGACGGTCGATGAAAAATTTTGCCATGTGAACGGCCCTCCGGCCGGCTTGCAAAAACAGTCTGGTAGTCCGTGACGCGCCGATTTAACGGTTCCGCCGGCCCCCGGCGACGATTGCGGCATCGGCGCTACTCGCCAGGGAATGCTGATAAGTTCGGTGACCGAACTTGACTATATGCAATATCAATTGCCTGGCAAAATATTGTTAGAAATGTTAGGAAGAAACGGTAAGGAGAAAGGAAAAGGCA
>JAQGMO010000230.1 GCA_028292315.1 Herminiimonas sp.
TTGTATTTTGGATATTAGCGGATTCATGTAATCTGCCAGGAAGAATGTTGTAGGTGTGCACCAGGTGCACTTTTTGGAAAACGTCGACAGCCGAATATCTTGAGCCAGTAAAGGTCCGCGGCATAGACCGGGTATCGACTTGGCGGATACCAATGTCCGGAAAAGCTAATAGGCGGTATCTGTTTGCGTCGTTCGAACACTGGAGTGGTGCATGGTCCGGCCACATGCTGCGCCAGAGCCCACAACGTTACGCCAGGTTACTTTATTCCGCGACGGGTGATCGAATTCAAATGACTGGCGGCTATGTTCAGGTAGGATTAGGCATTGCCTCGATAAACTGCACTTGCCACCTGATACTTCATGAATAACCCCGACCTCCACAGAAAAACCTTTTTAGTCCTGTTGATTGCCGTTTCACTTGCATTCGCGTGGATACTTTTGCCGTTTTACGGTGCGGTGTTCTGGGGCGTGGTGCTGGCGATTCTGTTTGCGCCGTTCTATCGGCAACTGCTGGTTGCGCTGCACAACAGGCGTAACCTGGCTGCGCTGGCTACCCTGGTGCTTTGCCTGATTATCGTGTTTTTTCCTCTCACGCTGATCACTGCCTCGCTGATGCAGGAAGGATCGCTGGTGTATGAACGGATCCGGACCGGGCAATTGAATTTCGGCGCGTACTTTCAGCAAGTCATTGCCGCATTGCCGCGCTGGGTGGTGACCATACTCGACCGCTTCGGACTCGGCAACCTCACCGCTATGCAGGACAGGCTTTCGACCTTCGCGGTGGAGGTCAGCCAGTTTCTGGCGACCCAGGCGCTCAGCATCGGGCAGAACGCATTGAATTTCGTGGTCGGTTTCGGCGTCATGCTGTACCTGCTGTTTTTCCTGTTGCGCGACGGCGCCATGCTTTCCGCGCGCATCCGGCAAGCGATTCCGCTCTCGACCGAACATAAGCGAAATTTGTTCAGCAAGTTCACGACGGTCATTCGCGCCACGGTCAAGGGCAATATCGTGGTAGCGGCGACGCAAGGCGCGCTGGGCGGCTTGATGTTCTGGTTTCTCGGCATACAGGGCGCAATATTATGGGGTGTCCTGATGGCTTTCCTTTCCCTGCTGCCGGCCGTCGGCGCAGCCCTGATCTGGGGGCCGGTCGCTATTTTCTTTCTTGTCACCGGCGCCATCTGGCAGGGAGTAACGCTGATCGTATTCGGGGTGCTTGTGATTGGCCTGGTCGATAATATCCTGCGCCCTATATTAGTTGGCAAGGATACGCAGATGCCTGATTACGTGGTGCTGATTTCCACGATCGGTGGCATGGCGCTGTTCGGGCTAAATGGATTTGTTATCGGTCCCGTGATCGCAGCGCTGTTCATCGCATGCTGGGACCTTTTTGCTTAGGCGAAGGATGTGCGTAATGATTGAACAAGGCCGATTGAACAAGGCCGATTGAACAAGGCCGATTGAGCAAGGCCGGCGCGCTCGTTACGCATCGCCGGCCCATATTGCCAGTTACCAGCGCGGTTCGCGCTTTTCAAAAAACGCGAGATTGCCTTCGCGGGCAGCCGGTAACTGGTAGGCTTGCACGAATAACTCGAGTTCGTATTGCAGATGCGCCCGGAATGCCTGCAAAAACTGGTTGTCGAGCAGGGCCGAGATCGCATTGACTGAACTGGCCGGCCGGTTTGCCAGCTCCCGCGCGAATTTCATTACATGGTCGTCCAACGTTTCAGGACTGACCACCTCATCCGCCAATCCAAGTTGCATGGCTTCTTCACTGGAAATGGTATTGCCGGTAAGGAGCAGACGGCGCGCGCGCGACGGTCCCACCAGGCGCTCGAGCAGGAATATGCCCCCGGTACCGGGCCATACGCCGCGCTTAATTTCAGGCAAGGCAAAACGCGCCGTCGATGAAACAAACCGGAAGCCGCAACCGAGCGCCAGTTCCAGGCCGCCGCCCATGCAATTGCCATGGATGGCCGCAATCACCGGCTTGCGCAGGGAAGCCAGCGCCAGAATCATCCGATGCGCATTTTCCCCGTGCGCCCGCGCTACCGCCGGATCGAAACGCAAGGGAAATTCCTTCAGGTCGGCGCCGGCGCAAAACGTGCTCTGCCCGGAGCCGAAAATAACGACCCGCACCGCATCGTCCCGATCGAGCCGGGTAAAAAGATCGCCAAGCTCGCGGCGCACCGTCTGGGTAAGGATATTCAAGGGCGGATTGTTGATCTCGATCCGGCAGATTCCCGGTTCCGGGATTGAATAAAGCAGGGTTTCAGGCACGGATCGCTTCCTCGGATTCGTTAGGATAGCTTTGCCGGCTTTCGCCGCCAAGCGTGTCCAGCATGCGTTGCTTGCCGGTCAGGATATGCCGTTCGAAGGCTTCGGCCGCTAGTTCCGGCTGACCGCTCATGATCGCCGACAGGATTTTTCGATGCTCTACCTGCGACACCCGAATCTGCGCCAGCGTGAACACGCCTTTGCGCAGATACAGCTTGAGTTCATCTTCCACCGCGTGATTCAGCGCGACCAGGCGAGGATTTTTCGTCGTCTGCATCAGCACTTCGTGGAAGGTGGCGTTCAACGAATGATATTTGGCCGGATCACGTTCATTGGCGGCTTCATCCATCTGCTCCAGAAGGGAGGACAGCAGACGTTCGTCGTCCGCCGTGATACGCAATGCGATCAGCCGTCCGCTCGTATGCGCAAAACTGGCACGGATGTCGTACAGGTGCAGCGCATCTTCCAGTGACAGCTTGCAAACCTCGGCGCCGCGGTTCGGAATAATCCGGACCAGGCCGGCCTGCTCGAGTGAACGCAATGCTTCGCGCGCGGTGGCACGCCCAATCTGCAGCTCCTGCGCCAGCGCCTGCTCATTGATGCGCTCGCCCGGCTGAAGCTGCCCATCGTGGATCATGTTTCTGACACGCTCGCGGACTTCCTCGACCCGGGCTGCAATCGCTTCCGGTCCTCGAATCAAATTTTTTTCTCGGGCCATATTTCAGTTATCTCTAAGAGTAATCAAACCATATGCCATGCATTTTATGTTCCAGGCAACACTGTGCAAACAGTGTATGGCACAGGCCAGCCCTGTCTTTTTTCAATAAAACACGGGCCGCAAAACCATTTTTGTTTCTCGGTAGTACTACCGATTTAGATTTTAGAAACTATAAGCGTGTTGACACAAAAATGTCAATGTGTTTAATATTCAACTTGGATTGTCGACAATCATCAACTCTTTGTACGCGTTTATAGATGCGGCAAGCTGGCGCTGAATAACAAATCGATGTACATTCCAGAAATTTCACCTATGAAATAAAAGGGAAAGGCAAGGATTTTTTGCTTGGAAACATCGATTTCGTTGTGTTGACACACAATATTCAATGTGTTTCAATACGACGCCAAGTGCACACACTTTACATTTGATTGTCGACTATTGGGATAACGATGAAGCATGCGGATCACTATCAGAACAAAGGGATGTTCTTTTCGGGACAATGGCACAACGGCAAGGACGGCGAGCGCATCGCGGTAACGTCGCCGGCCACTGAAGAAATATTAGGTGAGATTCCGCAGGCAAGCGCGGCCGATATCGCTGCGGCGATCGATAGTGCTTCCGACGGTTTGCGTAACATGCGCAAGCTTACGGCATGGGAACGCTCCGCGTTGCTGCGCAAAGTAGCCATTCTGGTGCGCGAACGTGCCCGCGAAATCGGCACGCTGATTTCCGAAGAAACCGGCAAGCCGATCACCCAATCCCTGGGGGAAGCGAACGCGTCCGCCGAAGCGATCGACTGGTTCGCCGACGAAGCACGCCGCATTTTCGGCCTTTCCTATGAGAGTCGGGTTCCCGGCGATCGCTACCTGGTGAATTTCGATCCGGTCGGCATTGTCGCGACTTTTACGCCCTGGAACATGCCGGTATTGCTGCTGGCCAGAAAACTGGCGCCTGCGCTGGCCGCCGGATGCGCGGTGATTTCACGTCCTTCCAATGAAGCAGCCGGCTGCACCATGGCGCTGTTCCAGTGTTTCATCGACGCCGGCTTCCCGCAAGGCGCCCTGAACATGCTGACCGGTCATCCGGAAATCATCACCAACACCCTGCTGGCCGAACCACGCATTGCGAAAATGAGCTTCACCGGATCGGTCCCGGTCGGCAAGCAACTGATTGCGCAGGCCGCGCAAACCGTCAAGCGCGTAACGATGGAGCTGGGCGGCCACGCGCCGGTCATCGTGCACGAGGATGCCGATATCGATGCATTCGTCGCGGCGGCGGTGCAGGCCAAGTTCCGTAATGGCGGCCAGATCTGCGCTTCGCCAACCCGCTTCTACGTCCACCGCAGCATCCTTGACAAGGTAGTGGCCGGCCTGGCCGAACGCACCCGCGCATTGCGCGTCGGCGACCCGCTGCGCGACGAGACCGAAGTCGGCCCGCTGGCGACCCGCAAACGCCGCACTGCGATTGAACAACTGGTGGACGACGCGGTGGACAGCGGCGCCCGGCTGATGGCCGGCGGGCGCAAGCCGGACACGATGGAGCGCGGATTCTATTACTTGCCCACTATCCTGGCGGAAGTGCCGGCGAAGGCGCGCGCCATGTTCGACGAGCCGTTCGGGCCGATGGCACTGGTCAATGGCTTCGACTCGGTCGATGATGTCATTGAAGAAGCCAACAGCCTGCCGTTCGGCCTCGCCGCTTATGTCTACACGCGCTCGCTGAAGCTGGCCCATATGACGACCGACCGCCTGCAAGCCGGCGTCATCGGGGTCAATACCTTTGTTGCATCGACTGCCGAAACACCGTTCGGCGGTATGAAGGAGAGTGGATTCGGCCGCGAAGGCGGACCATTCGCCATCCGCGACTACCTTGAATCAAAATTCATCAACCTGTCCATGCCGGCCTGATCGCCTGCATCGCACACGCCAAAAATAACGCTTAAATAAGGATCGATCATGAGCAACTTCATCAATGCAGCGCGCGTCAAGATGGAAAAGGGCGAGCTCGCCCTCGGCATGGGACTGCGTCAGGCGCGTACCGTCGATATCGCCAATGTCGCAAAAACCTGCGACTTCGACTGGCTGTTCATCGACATGGAACATAACTCGATGAGCGTCGATACAGCGGCGCAGATCTGCAATGCGGCGCTGGCTGTCGGCGTCACGCCGATGGTGCGCGTGCCTGGCCATGAATCGTTCCACGCATCGCGTCTGCTGGACGGCGGCGCGCTCGGCATCGTGGTGCCGCACGTGAATAACGCGGCTGAAGCCAAGCGCGCGGTCGATAACTGCCGCTTTCCTTCCGTCGGCAAGCGTTCGATCCCGGGCAGCCTGCCGCAGGTTTCGTTCCAGACGATGCCGCTGCCGGACGTTATCGCGCATATCAACCGCGAAACCATGGTCGTGGTCATGATCGAAACCATCGAAGGCGTGGAAAATCTCGAAGCAATCGCGGCTGTGCCGGGCATCGACGTGATCCTGGTCGGCACCAACGACATGGCGGCCGAACTGGGCGTTCCGGGACAGCTCGGACATCAGATGGTGCGCGACGTGGTGCAAAAGGTGTGCGCGGTTTGCGCAAAGAATAATCTGTACCCGGGTGTCGGCGGCGTCTATGACGAAGCCGTCATGAAGGATTACGTCGAGATGGGCGCGCGCTTCATCCTGAGCGGATCCGATCTCGGATTCCTGATGCAGGGCGCCCGCATGCGCAGCCAGATGTTGCGCAGCATTGCCCTCGATCCGGCCAAGTAAGTTGCGCGGCCGGCGCATGGAGCCGGCCTCCGCAGTCAGCCATTTTATTTAACGATTTCCGCAAGAGGCAGCAATGAGCAACCTGACACGACGCCAAGACCTGGAACCCTACCTGACACCCGAGCAGTTCGAGTTTCGGGATTCGGTCGACAAATTTCTGACCAAAAATTCCGATCCTTCGATGGTGCGCCATTGGGACGAAGAGAAAATGTTCCCGGCTGAACTGGTCCAGGGCGCGGTAGAGCAGGGCTGGTTCGCCCTGACGCTGCCGGAAGAATATGGCGGCATCGGCGACTACATGGATATGGCAGCCTTCCTGGAAGTGGTCGGCTACCACAATCTCGGTCTGGCCCGCTTCTGGAACGCCAATGTGAATATGGTCGGCGGCGCGGTGTCGCGCTTCGCCTCCGAAAAAATCAAGGCGGAAGTCTTGCCCGACCTGGCCGCCGGCAAGTGCTGGCTGGCGTTCGCACTGAGCGAAAATGGCTCCGGTTCCGACGCCGCCGCCTTGCGCACCAAGGCCGACCTGGCCAACGGCGAGTTCACCGTTAATGGCACCAAGATGTGGATCACCGGCGCCTTGCAGGCCAAATATATTTTGACCGCCGTGCGCACCGATCGGGATGCGAAAAAGCATGACGGCATCAGCCTGGTGCTGGTGCCGAACGGTTCCGAGGGCCTGACCGTCTCGCCGATCGATCTGCTTGGCGGCCACGCAATCCGCACTTGCGAAGTCAACTACCAGGATGTGCGCGTCAACGAAGACCGCATGGTCGGCGACCTGCACGTCGGCTGGAAGCGGTTGCTGACCGTATTGGCCAAGGAACGTGTCGCGCTGTCCGCCATCTGCGTCGGCGCGGCTCAGGCCGCCTGCGACCTGGCGCGCGAGTATGCGATCGAGCGCCGCCAGTTCGATCAGTCGATTTACGATTTCCAGGCCATTTCACACATGCTGGTCGATATGCAGACCCAGGTCGATGCAGCCCGCATGATGGCTTACCGCGCCGCGCGCCTGCTGGTATCAGGCGTGCCATGCGAAGCCGAGGCATCGCAGGCGAAATATTTTGCTGCCGACACTTATGTCCGGGTCGCCACCGACGGCTTGCAAATCATGGGCGCCAACGGCTATGCAATGGAATACGCGATGCAGCGCCACTACCGCGAATCCAAGCTGTTCCAGATTTTTGGCGGCACCAACCAGGTCCAGCGCAACATCGTCGCACGCGTACTGCGCAAGAAAGGCCAATAAAAATGAATATTGAAAGCGCATTCTCCACGCTCGGATTTGAATCGGTGCAGCACCAGGCCGACGTCGTAGTGGTCGGCGCCGGCGGCGCCGCGATGCGGGCTGCGGTTTCCGCGGCGGAGCAGGGCGCCAGCGTGATCGTGGTCGCGAAGCAGCAGGTAGGCCGCGGCGGCAGCACGGTGCACGGCGCAAGTGAAATCATGAGCATGGGCGCGGCCGGTTTTGGCGTGGCCGAAGACAATCCGGATGTGCATTTCCGCGACACGATGGAAGCCGCCTTCGGTTTCATCGACCCGGTCCTGGTGCGCGCGCTGGCTGAAGACGCGCCCAAGCGCGTAAACGACCTGATCAAATACGGCGTGCCGTTCGACCGTAATCCGGACAATAGCTACAAGCTCATCCGCAGCGATTTCGGCACCTATGCGCGCGCCCTCGGCGTATCCGGCAAGACCGGCGCCGCGGTGGTCAAGGCGCTGACGGAACAGGCAACGAACCTCGGCGTGCGCATCCTGTCGCCGCTGTCGCTGGTCGACCTGATCCGTGATGAAGACGGCAGCACGGCCGGGATCGTCGCGATCGATGTCGAGACCCGCAAGTTTCACGTAATCTCCGCCAAGGCGGTGGTCCTGGGAACCGGCGGGGTCCATGGCTTGTTTTCGCAGCAGGTGTCGACCCCCGACGTGGTCGGCGATGGCCAGGCGATCTGCTACCGCCACGGCGCGGAACTGGTCAACCTCGAATTCCATCAGTTCGGACCGGCCCTGATCAAGCCCTATGTTCAGCTGTTCAGCAAATCGTGCTTCGTCCTGCATCCGGTAATGCTGAACAACAAGCGCGAAACATTCCTGGAAAAATATCTGCCGGCCGGCGTCAGCGCCGAAGAAGTCTACGACGAGAAAGTGTTCCCGTTCACGATATCGAACCCGTCGAAGTACGTCGATATCGCGATCGCGCGTGAAATCGCTGAAGGTCGCGGCACCGAAAACGGCTGCGTCTATTTTTCCTTCGACCATGTCGATCAGGCGACCCTGGACCGCGTGGTGCCGAACACCGCCGGATGGATGCGCGAAAAAGGCGTCGACATGCGCAAGAGCGAGCTTGAAGTCGGCATTGCGTTCCAGTGCCTGAACGGCGGCGTGCGGATGGTCGACAACAATGCGCAGTCAAGCATTCCCGGCCTGTTCGTGGTCGGCGAAATCTCGGGCGGCGTGCGTGGACCGGATCGTCCAGGCGGCAATTCGCTCGCCGAAGGGCAGGTATTCGGCCATCGCGCCGGTGTCGCCGCGGCGGCGTTGAAATCGCGCCAGCATGGCTCCAATGCGTCTTCGATCGAGCGCACCGTGCAGGAGCTGGCGACGCTCGGCAAGCGCAACGTCGGGCTCGATTCCGTGCGTGAAGCGGACACCTTGCGGCAGGCGATGCAGCAGTACTGCCTGGTCGAGAAAGATCAGGACGGACTGTCGAAGGTGCTGGCGCAGGCCACGGCGCTGACCGATGCATTGCAGTCCGGCGGCAATGCCGACCAGGCCAGCATCACCGACGCGCTGACATTGAGGAACATGGCGCAGGCCGCCGAATTGGTTGCGGTCGCCTGCCTGAACCGGCGCGAGTCGCGCAGCGGACACTATCGCGTCGACTATCCTCAGACCGACAATTCGACCTATCGCACCAGCTTTGTCGTGAAACGCGGCGCTAGCGGTCCTGAACTGGTTGAGCATCCTTACGCGACAAGCATCGAACAAGCTGGAGACAATGCATGAGCAACACCGGAAAGCAAATTCTCGAGGGCATCCGTATCCTCGACCTCAGCGTCATGACCGCCGGCCCGGTCGGCACCATGCTGCTGGCCGATCTCGGCGCGGATGTGATCAAGATCGAGGAACCCGGCCATGGCGATCTGTCGCGTGGCCTCGGCAACCTGTTCATGAACGGTGAAAGCGTGCAGTTCATGTCGCAGAACCGGAACAAGCGCAGCATTCGCATCGACCTGAAGCAGCCGGAAGGCGTGGCCCTGTTCCTGCGGCTGGCAAAGGATGCCGACGTCATCGTCGAGAATTTCCGCCCGGGCACGGTCAAGAAACTCGGCATCGATTACGACGTCGTGAAAGAGATCAACCCCGGCATTATTTACGCCAGCGGTTCCGCATTCGGGCAGGATGGCCCGTACGCGATGTGGCCCGCCAACGACCCGATCGTGCAAGCGGTCGCCGGACTGATGGAAATGACCGGTGAGCCGGATGGGCCGCCGGTCCGCATCGGCGCGCCGCTGCCCGACTTCGGCACCGCCTCGATGATGGCATTCGGTGTCACGGCGGCGCTGTTGCACCGTTTCCGCACCGGAGAAGGCCAGCAACTGAACGTGTCGCTGCTGTCGTCTTCGATCTTCAGCACCATTCCGCGTGACGGTGAAACGCTTGTCAGCGGCAAGTCGCCTGAACGTTTCGGCAGCGGACACCCGACCATGGTGCCGTACCGGAATTACCAGGGATCGGATGGCCAGTATTTCTTTGCCGCCTGCTTTACCGTCAAGTTCTGGGCCAACCTGTGCAATACCATTGGACGCCCCGACCTGTTGACCGACCCGCGTTTCAAGACCAACACCGAGCGCACGCAAAACCGCGAAGCGCTCGATACGATCCTGAGCGATATTTTTGCCACGCGCCCGGCCAGTGAATGGGTCGCGATCCTGTCGGCGGCAGATGTGCCGGCGGCCAAGGTGCAAACCTACCTCGAGGCATTGACCGCAGACCCGCAAGTCAAACACAACAAGACGCTGGTGCCGATGCAGCACCCGGTCGCCGGCGACATCCAGACGCTTGCGAATCCGGTCAATTTTTCGAAAACCCCGGCCACCTACCGCAAACCGCCGCCGGTGCTGGGCGAGCATAGCCGTGACGTGCTTGCCGATTTCGGGTTTTCCGTCGCCGAGATCGCAGCGCTGCAGGCCAGCGGTGTAGTCAGCGGATCCCGTCTGGAGAAATGAGCCTGCCATGTCGACAACATCATTTGATTATGTGATCATCGGCGCCGGCACTGCCGGTTGCGTGCTGGCCAACCGCCTGTCGGCCGACCCGACGGTCTCGGTATTGCTGATTGAAGCCGGCGGCGACGCCCGCCACCCAATGATTCACGTTCCGGCCGGGTTCATCCGGCTGCTGGATCACAGCGATATCACCTGGCAGTACCGCACCGCGGCCGAGCCGGGTTCCGGTTCGCGCAATATCCTGTTTCCGCGCGGTAAAGTGCTGGGCGGTTCGAGCTCGATCAACGGCTTGCTGTATGTGCGGCCGCCGAAGGAAGATCTGGAGGAATGGGCGCAGGCTTCCGATGACTCCTGGCGTTATGACAACGTCCTGCAGTACTACAAGAAATCGGAAACCTGGACCGGCCCGGCGTCGGACTGGCGCGGCAAGGATGGCATGATCCGCGTCTCCGCGATCCAGGAGCCGCCGGAAATCTGCCATGCGGCGATCAAGGCTGCCACCGAGGCCGGCCTGACCTATCTCGCCGACGGCAACAAGGCGCATAACCATAACTCGATCTGGTTTTACCAGCAAACCCGCGACGGGCGGTTCCGGTCCGGCGCCGCGCGTGGCTATCTCGCCCCGGCGCGCTCGCGCACCAACCTGACGATCTGGACCCGCGGCCAGGTTACCCGCCTCCTGCTTGACGGCACCGTATGCCAGGGCGCGGCGGTGCGGGTAAATGGCAAGGAAACGGAAGTCCATGCACGGCGTGAAGTGATCCTGTCGGCCGGTGTGATCGGCACGCCGCAAATCCTGCAGGTTTCCGGCATCGGACCATCCGATGTGCTTGAAGAAAACGGCATCCGCGCGGTCCGCAGGGTGGAAGCGGTCGGCAGCAATTTTCAGGATCACTACGTGGCGCGCATTTCATGCCGCCTGAAGGATACGCTGACCGCCAACGAGCGCAGCCGCGGCGTGCGCCTGATCGGCGAGCTGATGAACTACGCTTTCGCCGGCAAAGGCCTGCTGACCTATAGCGCGGCCCTGGTCGGTGCGTTTTACCAGACCAAATATTCATCAAGGCCTGACGTCCAGTACGTCATCGCTCCCGGCAGCTTCAAGGAAGGGCGCATCGGACAGCTTGAGTCGCATCCGGGCATTTCTGTCGGCGCCTGGCAGATGCGGCCGAAGAGCCGTGGCCGCGTGCGTATCGTTAGCAAGGATGTAACCGTCGCACCGGAAATCGCGGCTGGCTACCTGTCCAATCCGGAAGACGTGGCGATCCTGGTCGAAGGCCTGAAGTTTGGCCGCAAGCTGTTCGAATACGCGCCCCTGAAGCGCCACCTGGTCGAAGAAACCGTTCCCGGCGCGGCCTGCGCGGACGATGCGGCGCTGGAGCAGTATGCGCGCACCAACGGCTCGACGGTCTACCATGCCGTCGGCACTTGTGCCATGGGTAAGGACGAGGCTTCCGTGGTCGATCCGCAATTGCGGGTCCGGGGCATTTCGCGCCTGCGAATCGTGGACGCATCAATCATGCCGCAGGTAACATCGAGCAATACCAATGCGACGGTTTTGATGATTGCGGAGAAAGCCGCTGCAATGATTCTTGGGACCGAACGCCAAACTTCAACTGTAGGGAACAAGCATGCCATCGTATAAACCGCTGTTCGCGCTGATCGCGGGCCTTGCCATCGCGGCATCGGCCCAGGCGCAGAACTATCCAAACAAAATGATCAAGATGATCATTCCATTCCCGCCGGGCGGCGCTTCCGACATCGTCGGCCGCATCGTCGCTGATAAATTGAGCAAGGAACTCGGCCAGCCGGTCGTCGTGGAAAACCGCGGCGGCGGCGGCGGCAGCATCGGCGCGTCCGCAGTCGCCAAGGCGGCGCCGGACGGCTACACGCTCGGCATCGCCACCGTCGGCACCCATGCGGCGAATCCGGCATGCAATCCCAAAGTCGGCTACGACGCGGTGCATGATTTTGCCCCGGTCAGCAACCTGGCGCGCACGCCAAATGTATTGACCGTGCATCCCGCTGTTCCGGCCCAGAATTACAAGGAACTGCTGGCCTATGTGAAGAAGAACAATGGCAAGGTCAGCTATGCCACCGGCGGCACCTGCGGCGTGCATCACCTGACCGGCGCGTTGTTTACCTCGCTGACCGGCACCGACATCGTGCATGTCCCGTATCGCGGCTCCGGCCCTGCGTTGAACGACGTGCTGGGCGGCCGGGTGGAATTATTTTTCGACAGCCTGCCGGGCTCGCTCCAGTATATTCAGTCCAACCGGCTGCGCCCGATCGCCGTGGCCTGGGACAAGCGCCTGGAATCGATGCCGAATGTGCCGACCTATGCCGAACTCGGCCTGAAGCCGATCAACGATCCGGTCTGGTATGGCCTGGTTGCGCCGGCGAAGACGCCCGACGACATCATCAGGAAGCTGAACGCGGCGACCCAGAAAGTGCTGGCCATGCCAGAGGTAAAAGAACGCATCGTCCAAAGCGGGTCCGAGCCGGCAGGCACGACGCCGGCCGAGTTCGGCGCGGAAATCAAGACTGCGCTCGAGCGGATGAAGAGCACCGTGAAGACGCAAGGCATCACGTTCGATCCCTCGGGTTCCTGAACGTCGTGCCGAATCGTGACCAGCAAGGGAGTAAGGAATAGATGAAAGCAGTTTTAAATGCAGTAAAGCCGGGTAGTAAGTTTAATAACTCAAACAACAATCGTTAGGAGATGAAGATGAAACTCTGGAAAAAAGTACTGGTTGCAGCTGTTGCCGCAGGATGCGCAAGCGGCGCGTTTGCCCAAACCAAGCTCAAATGGGCCCATATCATGGAAACTTCCGAGCCATTCCACAAATGGTCGGTATGGGCAGCCAATGAGCTGGGCAAGCGCACCAACGGCAAATACTCAGCCGATGTCTACCCCGCTTCGCAGTTGGGCAAGGAAAACGATCTGAACCAGGGCCTGACGCTCGGCACCGTTGACATCATCGTCACCGGCCCAGGCTTCGCGGCCAAGAGCTTTCCCCCGATCGGCGTGACCTACTATCCCTACACTTTCCGGGACGTGGACCACCTGCTCAAATTCTTCAAGAGCGATGTGTACAAGGACCTGAACAAGGGCTATGCCGAAAAAACCGGCAACCAGATCCTCGGTTCGATGTACTACGGCACGCGTCACACGACGGCCAACAAGCCGATCAGCAAGTGCGCCGACCTGAAGGGCATGAAGATGCGCGTGCCGGATACCCCGGTTTACCTGGCGATGCCGCGCGCCTGCGGCGCCAACACCGCGCCGATTCCTTTCGCCGAAGTCTATCTCGCGTTGCAAAACGGTACGGTGGAAGCGCAGGAAAATCCACTGACCACGATCGAAGCGAAGAAGTTTTATGAAGTTCAGAAAAACATCATTCTGACTGGTCATGTCGTCGAGCATCTGAATATCGTGGTGGCCGGAAAACTGTGGAAGCAACTGACCGAAGCCGAGAAGAAGATCGTATCGGACATCGCGCAGGAGGCATCGGAAAGAGCATCGGCCGATATCGTCGCGCGTGAAAAGGAAATGATTGATATCTTCAAGAAAAAAGGACTCTCGGTCACCGAAGCCAATCGCAATGATTTCCGCGACACCGTCCTGAAGAACGTCAAGTTCGAGGACTTTGGCTATCGCAAGGCCGACTGGGATCGCATCCAGGCAGTCAAGTAATACTTATCTAGCAAACAGCAAGCATTAAACAGCCAGGGATTGTCCGACGGTCCCTGGCTTCCGCTCGAATTTTTTCATGAAGGTTTCCCACATGGAACAGTCACACCCGCATGCGGCCGTTAGTGTCGAAGAGTTGGCAAGCAGTTTCGAAGAAGCCGACCATCACGACGTGGACCTGTCGGATTATCGTTTTGAAGACTGGATCACCCTGGTGGTGTTCTGGGTCATGGTCGCATTCGTCTTTCTGCAGTTCTTTACCCGTTACGCACTCAATAATTCCCTGGCCTGGACAGAAGAGCTGGCCGTCAACTGCCTGATCGGGCTGGTCTTCATCGGTTCCGCCATGTGCATCCGCAAGGACCGGCATATCCAGGTCGATTTCCTATACCGCTATCTGCCGGCGCCCGTTGCGCGCATGCTATCCACGCTGGTGGACCTGATCCGCGTGGTATTTATCGCATACGTCACTTATCTGATCTGGAAATACACCGAGCTGGTCGGCGATGAAAAAATGACGACCATTGACTGGCCAAAAACCTTCATTTACTGGCTGGCCCTGTTCGGCTTCGTAATGATGGTGATTCGCGCAGCGATGATCACGGTAAGAAACTGGCGTCTCGGTTACTCGGTACTTGAAAAGCCGGAAGCCTACGACGGCTCCGCGGAGGCATAATCATGGCAATACTTATAGGTTCTTTTCTCGGCTTGATGCTGATCGGCTTGCCGGTGGCGATGGCCATGGCGGCTGCATCTCTGCTGTATATCCTGATTACCGGTTCGGTGCCGGATGTTATCGTGGCGCAGCGCATGATCGCGGGCGTGGAAAGTTTTCCATTGCTGGCGGTGCCGTTCTTCATCCTGGCCGGCAACTTGATGAATATCGCCGGCATCACCGGGCGTATTTACAACTTCGCAGTGGCGCTGGTGGGCTGGATGAGAGGCGGTCTCGGCCAGGTCAATATCATCGGCTCGGTCGTTTTCTCAGGCATGTCCGGCACCGCGATCGCTGACGCGGCCGGTCTCGGCACGATTGAAATCAAGGCGATGCGGGATCATGGCTACAGTCCGGAATTCGCGGTCGGCGTGACGGCTGCTTCCGCCACACTTGGTCCGATCTTTCCCCCCTCCCTGCCGTTCGTGATTTACGGCATGATGGCTAACGTTTCGATCGGCTCGCTCTTTCTGGCCGGCGTGGTGCCGGGCGTCGTCATGGTGCTCTTGATGATGGCGACGGTTGCTTTCATCGCGCGCCGCAACAACTGGGGCGGCGACGTCCTGTTCTCCTGGAAAAAGCTCGGTAGCGCCGGCTTCGAAATCGTGGTTGTGCTGGCCTTCCCGATGCTGGTCTGGATGCTGACGAAGTTCGGTCTGTCACTCAACATCGCTGTCGGTTGCGCGCTGGCAGCCCTGCTGCTCGCGGACTGGATTTTCGATTTCTCCGCGGTGATGGCGCTGATGGCGCCGGTTATCCTGATCGGCGGCATGACCATGGGCTGGTTTACGCCGACCGAGGCTGCGATGGCGGCGGTGATCTGGGCGCTGTTCCTGGGACTGGTGCGCTATCGTTCGATGACGCTCAAGGGCTTGGCCAAGGCAACCTTCGACACGGTCGAGACCACGGCGAGCGTGTTGTTCATCGTGACGGCGGCCTCGATCTTCGCCTGGCTGCTCACCACCAGCCAGGCTGCGCAAATGCTGGCTGACTGGATCCTCAGCTTCACCCAGAACAAGTGGGTGTTCCTGCTGCTGGCCAACCTGCTGATCCTGATCGTCGGATGTTTCATCGACACGACCGCGGCGATTACGATCCTGGTGCCGATCCTGCTGCCGATCGTTCTGAAGCTGGGCATCGATCCGATTCATTTCGGCCTGGTGATGGTATTGAACCTGATGATCGGATTGCTGCATCCGCCGCTCGGCATGGTGCTGTTCGTTCTGGCGCGGATTGCCAAGTTATCGGTCGAGCGGACCACGGTGGCGATCCTGCCGTGGCTGGTACCCTTGTTCATTGCGCTAATTATCATTACCTACATACCGCAAATTTCCCTGTGGCTGCCGCATATGATTCATGGGGTCAGGTAGCGGCTGGATGGGAATGGCAGTTTAAAAAAGGAAAAAAATGAATACAGTCAGCAGCAATACCCGCGTCGGTTTCATAGGACTCGGCATCATGGGAAGCAGCATGGCCGGCCATATTCTGGCGGCCGGCTATCCGCTGAACGTCTATAACCGTTCACGTGACAAGGCCGATGCGCTGGTGGCGAAGGGCGCAGTGTGGCATGCCACGCCGGGCGAGGTGGCGGCGGTCTCCGATGTCGTCATCACCATGCTCGGCTATCCGCACGACGTCGAACAGGTTTATCTCGGCGACGACGGATTGGTGGCGCGCTCGGCTCCCGGCGCCATCCTGATCGATATGACGACGTCCAGTCCGGCATTGGCCGAGCGCATCGCCGAACAGGCCGCCCAAAAGGGCCTGCAGGCGATCGATGCGCCGGTTTCCGGCGGCGATGCCGGCGCCCGCGATGCCAAGCTTGCCATCATGGTGGGCGGCAGCCAGGCCGCGTTTCACGCCGCCTTGCCGGTCCTGCAGAAAATGGGGACCAATATCGTGCTGCAGGGCGGCCCCGGCGCCGGCCAGCACACCAAGATGTGCAACCAGATCGTCATCGCGTCGACCATCGTCGGCGTATGCGAAGGACTGGCCTATGCCGACAAGGCCGGCCTCGATCCGGACACGGTGCTGAAGTCGATCGGTGGGGGGGCGGCTTCCGGGTTCCAGCTCAATGTAATGGGCGGGCGCATCCTGCAAAACAATTTCGCGCCCGGCTTCTACATGGAGCATTTCATCAAGGATCTCGGGATTGCCTTGGCTGAAGCAGCCCGCATGCAGCTCGATATGCCGGGCCTGGCCCTGGCAAAGAAACTCTACGATCAGCTCGCAGCGGAAGGCTATGGCCGCAGCGGTACGCAGGCCTTATACAAATACTACAAGAAATAAATGGCAATCAATCTTGAAGAACTGTTGCGGCTGGAGATACCGCAACAGCAGTGCAGTTATACCGAGCGCGATACCATGCTGTATGCGCTCGGGACCGGCTTCGGCAGCGATCCGATGGATGCCGCCGAGCTTCCGTTCGTCTATGAAGACAGTTTGAAGGCATCGCCTACGATGGGCACGGTTCTCGCCTGGGACCGCAGCTGGACACCGCGTTCCGGGATCGACTGGCCCAAGGTTGTTCATGGCGATCAGCGCCTGACGATCCATAAGCCGCTGCCCGCGGCCGGCACGGTGATTTCGAGTGCGCGCGTGCTCGAAGTGCTCGACAAGGGCAAGGACAGCGGCGCGGTGGTGCGGGTGGAAACCACGATCCGCGAGGCGTCCACCGGCGATCCGCTGTGCACGGCGACAACCGGATTCTTTGCGCGCGGCGATGGCGGATTCAGCGGTTCTGTAATGAAGGGCCCGGAATTTCATCAGCTCCCGGCGCGCGCGCCGGATTCGGTTTTTGAAGCGGCAACCCATCCCGCCCAGGCGCTTGTGTACCGTCTTTCGGGCGATCGCAACCCGCTGCATGCGGTGCCCGCGGTGGCGCAGGCGGCGGGATTTCCGCGGCCTGTGCTGCATGGGCTTTGCACGTACGGTATTGCATGCCGCGCTATTTTGAAAACCATGTGCGACCTGGATCCGTCGCGCATTGTTGAATTCAACGCGCGTTTCTCCGCAACGCTGTACCCCGGTGAATCGATTCGCATCGAGATGTGGAAAGACGGCAATGTCGTGTCATTCCGCGCGCTGTGCATCGAGCGCGGGATCGTCGTGCTGAACAACGGGAAAGCGGTTCTGCGCGATTAAATTCGAGAATGGACGCGCGCTGCCGAGACAGCCATTTTCAGACAACAATACAAAGAGATCTTTCAATGAGCCATACCCAGCCGGCCTCCGCCGCCGACCTGCCGCAGGTCGAACACCTGTCATGCGCAATCCGCGACGGCGTCGCCGAGATCCGCGTGTCGCGGCCGGAGCGCCGCAATGCCTTTACCAACGCAATGTATCGCGGTCTGTCCGATATGCTGGTCGCGCTCGACCGGATCGACGACGTGCGCTGCATTATCGTGCGTGGCTCTAATGGCATTTTTACATCGGGTTCCGATATCCGGCATTTCCTCGATATGGGCGCGGCCGAGCGCGACAGCCACTTCCTGCTGGTCGCCGATATGCTGACCGCGCCATCGCGCATCAGCAAACCGGTGATCGCCGCCGTGCAAGGCTTTGCGCTTGGCAGCGCCACCGGACTGACCGCGGCCTGCGACCTGGCGATTGCGGAAGAAGGATCGACCTTTGGCTTGCCCGAGGTGGCGGTCGGTTTGTGGCCGTGCACGCTGCTGCCGGCGCTGATCCGCGCCGTGGGCGCCCGCAAGGCCTATGAACTGGCTGTGCTCGGCGAGCGGATCGACGCGCAGCAGGCGCTTGCCGCCGGGCTTGTGAACCGGGTTGTCAGCGCGGCCGATTTCGAAACCGAGCTTGCCCGCATGGCCGGCCGCATCGCCGGTTCCAGCCCGGTCGTGATCCAGATGGGCAAGCGCGCGTTCCAGCAAGCGCTGGATACCGAGTTCCACACCGCCACGCGGTTTATGGGCCAGGTCATGGCCTTGAACAGCGCCACCGAAGATGCGCACCGTGGAATCAGCGCGTTTTTAAATCGCACCAAGCCGGAGTGGACCGGGAAGTGATGGTGGCGTTAGAGCGGTTTTCCGACGCCCGAAAATCGCTCTAGCGGCCCGACACCAGCCGCTTCACGCTTCGCAATCGTTTTAATAGGCCAATCGCCAGACGAGTTCCAAAATTGTCGTGATGCTTGGCGTCATGCAGACGCAAATTCAGCTGGCGCATCGCGCCGGCGGCGGCCGTCTCTACCACCAGCCGGATGTTCTGCAGCAACCGCGCATACGAGCGGTATACGACGACGTGATCGAGGTCCTTGGTTTTTGCCCGCAGCGTGTACTTGTAGTCGTACCGGCCCCATAAAAAATGAAAGCCCGTTCCGGCCCGGGCGATACATCGGCAAATGATGTGGTAGCAGCAAATGATGCCGATCCAGTAGGGATCGTATTCCGGGTCGTGCGCGAGGATGCTCAGGTAATAATTCGAGCCGGCCTGAAAGCTGATCGCGCCAGCGCAGATACGGTCAGCGATGGTCACGACGCCGACCAGGCCGCCTGCCTTGACCAGCGAAATGACGCGCTCGGTTTCCAGTTCGTCGATCATCGAGGTCTTGTTCTTGGTGGCCATCCGTGCATGGTTCAATTCGATGATCCGGCGTATATCCTGCTCGCTCGCTTCCAGATCCTGGTAGAAACCGAACCGGGTCGAAGGAAATGCCTTGATCAGTTTGTCGGTATAACGCTTGATATTGCGGCGCGTATTTTTCCCGAGCATTGCATGATAGGCCTGTTCCGATTCGGGCAAGTCCAGCACGATATCTTCGAGGCAGTTAAAACGTTGAAACGGAAACGCCAGGCGCCGGGTATTCGTTTGAATCGCATGAAAAATAATCGCGTCCACGGATTCAAACGAATCGAAGATGAATGCCGAGAAGCGATCGATGTCGTCCTGGCTGACCGCAATCACTTCATTTAAAACCTTAACCCTGTTCTTTTCAGCCTGGAAAAGAAAAAGGGTGATTATCTCGCTGCGCATGCGTACGACATAGGTGCTCGTCCCATCGAGGCGACCGTAAATTTTAAATAAGGTGAGCGAGGAAAATGTGTTTTCGTACAGGCGCGCCATTTCCGCTTCAACGAACGGCGGCACTTCATTTTCATAACAGGAAATACTGATCGCGTCGGAATTCGATTTTCGCTCGCCTGCTTTGCCAAATCCGGCGAGTAGTTTTGCTTGTGCCATGCGTGCCTCACGTGCTCGTTGCATCTACCGCATTCTTCAACCTGCGGGGATTTTGAATCGCCCAGGAATTCAGGCTAGCAAGTATTTTCAGTAGCGATTTGCTTTAGCACAATCATGATGTTTTTTTGCAGACAAGGTTATCGGTGCTGCGCCTATGCGAAGAGCTGTAAACGCCCGCCGCCGCCAATCACTGTCTTTCTACGCTGAAGGGCGGCGACGTCGATATCTTAGCCGGTCACCCGCTCGCGTTTCTGATCAGATCCCGGACCATCACGTTGCCCTGATTTCGAGCTCGGTAACGCCAACCGCCGTTTCGCTCATTGCGCATCCGCCGCCAGCCCGACAGCCTGCACACCATGCATGGAGCACAACTCGTCGTTTTCCGAGGTTTCGCCGCTGACGCCGACCGCGCCGACGATGGCGCCCTGAGCGTTGCGGATTAGTACGCCGCCCGGCACCGGCACCATTTTTCCTTCACTCATGGCTTGCAGGGCGTTAATGAACTCCGGTGTCTTGGCATTACGTTCGGTGAGTTTTCTACCGCCGAATCCCATGCCGAGCGAACCCCAGGCTTTGCCGAACGCAATATTAAAGCGCAGCAGGCTGGTGCCGTCTTCCGCCAGGAATGCTTTCAGGGTTCCGCGCGGGTCGAGCACGGCTACCGCGACCGGTGCCATATTCTGGCTGCGCGCATGCGCGAGTGCCTGCCTGGCGATTTCCGCGGCGGCTTCAAGGGAGATGCTTTCAAGGCTGATTGTTTTCATATTGGTCCTTCTCGGCTTGTGGTGAATGAGGCGCTAGGTGTTTGTCATGCTTCGATTTTCGGGTAATTTGGAGCGTGACGGACCACTATATCAGTCCGCCTTGATATTGGCTGGCTTGACCACCGCTTCCGATTTTTTAACTTAACTGAAACGTAATTGCCGAATAGTCAGGGCAATTTGCCACAGTGGATGGCTAATTATTTATCGGCGCCAATCTTGTAGCTTCGGCAAATTACTGAATGCTAACAACAAGTACAGGGCCTACAAAAGGAAGCAATGTTGAACTTTTTGCTTTACGGCAAGTCAATTTGCTGACGGTCAACCGATCCTGTTGATCATCTGTCGCTGCCACGCGACAAACAATTGTCATGTAAGTAATTTAATCGGAGACCACATTGCGTAAAATTTCACCGCTTTTAATAGCGTTAACGACAATAACTCTGGCAGCCTGTGGAGGCGGTGGATCTGAAGAGCCCGGCCAGAGCGATATGCTGCTTTCGACCACGAGCCAATCCGAAGAAGTGGCTGCGACCCAAACGGCGGAACTGGAAGCGGCAGCCTCGGTTACACCGGTCCTGCTGGCGGCAACCGGTGCCTCGACCGCCGGCACCCAGCTCGATTCGACAAGGACATGCGGCCTCGCGAATTTTCAGCAGGAGATCATGAACCGGGTAAACCAGGCGCGTGCAAGCAGTCGTATGTGCGGCAGTACCTTCTATAACGCCACCACAACCCTCAAGTGGAATACCAACCTGTTCAATGCCGCAGCAGGCCATTCGGCTGACATGGCGAAAAATAATTATTTTTCCCACACCTCCCTGGATGGGCGCAACGCTGGGCAGCGCATTACCGCGGCCGGTTATAAATGGCGTGCGTATGGCGAAAATATTGCAGCCGGCCAGAGCACCGCCGAGATTGTCGTCAATGGCTGGCTGAACAGCCCGGGACACTGCGCCAACATCATGCGCTCCAACTACACCGAGATCGGGGTGTCATGCGTAAAAGGCACGAATGCGCGTTACAAGACGTATTGGACCATGGATCTTGCGCGGCCTTGATACTAATAGGCAACATGGTCAGCGCGCCAGAACGCGACAGAGCGCTGGCGAGCGGTATGTTTTCAACGTGTAACAGCGTGTAATATCCGTCAACGCTAACTTGCTACACCCGTTCTTACCCTCGTTGCACGGGAATAAACCCGAAATGCCAACGATTATTTAAAGGAACGCATATGAGCAAATTAGTCGCTACCCTGATTGCAGGCCTGTTCGCTGCCTCCGTGTTTGCACAAACCGCCGCGCCCGCCGCCCCGGCCGCACCGGCCGTTTCACCGGCCACGCCGGCTGTCGTCAAAACCGAAGCCAAGTCGGATAAATCCGTGGTAAAAGCGGAAAAAGCCGAAGCCAGGACCGATGCGAAGGCCGATGCCAAAGTCGACAAGGCCGAAGCAAAGGCGGATAAAAAGAAAGCGAAAGCCCAGGCCAAGGCCGACAAGGTAGCTGTCGAAGCCGATGCAAAGACTGATAAGGTCAAGGCTGAAGCAACTGCCGATAAGGCGGTTGCGAAATCCGAGACTGCAGTGGTGAAGGCCGATGCCAAGGCAGATGTGAAAGCGTCGGCGACCAAGTAAGCGGTTAGAACCTGAAGCCGGTTTTTGATAACCGGCGGGCGATAGTTTCAAAAGACAGGTTCGCCTGTCTTTTTTTTTGCGCCAAGTGACTTGGCGCAAGTCCGCCTTGGCGGATCCGCCCATAATCTTATTCAAGTAAACCCATAAGCGCTATTTCACCATTCTTTTCTGTTATTTCTTATCGCTATTCACCGTGCTTATTTCTATTACGTTCATGCCTTGCTCCAGCCTCTTATCCATGCAAGGATTCCGTTCTCTTCCTCTTTCAATCGGTACGGTCCCTCATGAAAACTGACTCATTGTTGCGCCGGGTGTTCGGGATACGCAGCCTGCGTCCGGGGCAGCGCGAGGTAATCGAGAGCGTGCTCGGCGCACGGGATACGATTGCCGTCATGCCGACTGGCGCCGGCAAGTCCCTGTGTTATCAATTGCCGGCCCTGTGTGTTTCCGGCTTCGTGATCGTGGTATCGCCGCTGATCTCGCTGATGCGCGATCAGCTCGCCAAACTCGATGAACTCGGCATTGCGGCGGTACAGTTGAACAGTTCGCTCAGCCGGGAAGAAGAGAAGGAGGCGCTTGAGCGCATTGCGTCGGAACAATGCAAGATCGTGTTTTGCACGCCGGAGCGCCTGACCCAGGCCGACTTCATCGCCGATTTGCAAGCGCACGCGGTGAGCCTGTTCGTGGTTGACGAAGCGCATTGCGTGTCGCAGTGGGGCCATGATTTCCGTCCTGCCTACCTGGAGTTGTCGGCTGCGATCGACGCACTTGGCCGGCCGCCGGTCCTGACGCTGACTGCAACAGCCACCGAAGAGGTCGTCGGCGATATTAAAAAACAGCTTGGTCTCAGGCACCCGCGCCTGATCAGCACCGGCATTTACCGCAAGAACCTGAGGTATCAGGTGGTGCAGGCGACCAGCGACGCTGAAAAGATGGCGCACCTGGTGCGCCTGGTCAGCGAGAGCGAGGGAGCGGGCATCGTGTACACGGCGACGGTTGCCGCGGTGCTGGAGCTTCATGCCGCGCTCGCCGAACGCGGTGAAAGCGTCACGCTTTATCACGGCCGGCTGTCGGCCAAGGAACGGCGCCATAACCAGGACCAGTTCATGCAAGGTCATCATCGCGTGATGGTGGCGACCAATGCATTCGGCATGGGCATCGACAAACCCGATATCCGGTTCATCATCCATTTTCAGGTGCCGGCAAGTCTCGAAGCCTATTACCAGGAGTCCGGCCGCGCCGGCCGCGACGGCGAACCCGCGGTCTGCACCCTGATTTTCTTTTTCAAGGACAAGCGGGTGCAACAGTTTTTTCTGGCGCACGACTATCCCGGGGCGGAAGAGGTGCGGCGTGTCCATCAGGCGATAAATGATATTGCATCCGCGGGACCGGTGGAATTTTCCGCGCTATGCGCTGCGCTGGACGGCCTCTCGCCGTCCAAGCTTCGCGTCACGCTAAAGCTGTTGAAGGAAGCCGGCCTGGTCGCGCAGGACAAGCGTTTGCGAATACGGCTGCAGCCGGCAAGGAAAGGTGGCGGCGCGGATATGGACAAGCTCGCCGCAGCCTATGCGGACAAGTCCGAGCGTGACCGCGACGCGCTGGAGCAAATGGTTTCGTACGCGCAAAGCGGTTTTTGCCGCTGGAAACTGCTGTTTGCTTATTTTGGCGAAGAAGAGCCGGCAATGCCGTGCGGAACCTGCGACAATTGCGTGCGATCGCTGGAACAGGATTCTCCTCCGGCGCCAATTGTCTTGCCGGTAAACCAGCCGGCCGAGAAACCGGAACCGGCGCCGCAAATTGCGCCAGGCAACAGGGTCCGGGTGCCGCAGCATGAACCCGGCACGGTGGTCGCTGTCAGTGGGGACATGGTAACGATCGCATTCCCGAATTCGCCCGATAAGACGTTTCTGATGAGCTACGTCGAACCGGCATAAACCATTTTTTATTTCACGGCATCTGGAAATCGGTAAAGCAGATATGGATAAAGAACACTTGAGACGGCATGACGATGACGATGTTTCGGTATGGGTCGTATATGAAGAGCCACCGGATTTTCCCAATCAGTATGTTGCGCGCAGATATAGGGGCTATGTGGAAACCGGCGAGTTTGTTGTTGGGGATACGCTGGTGGATGTGCGCTCGAAACTGCCGCCCGGGTTAATGAAACTTGAACGCAGCGCGCACGATGACCCGGTGATTCGGGAATCGTGGATCTGAACGCTTGCTGACCCTGTGCGTGAGCAGAGGCCTGAGCAGCACAGGTCCCAGAACCGGGCGCGCCGCTATTTCAATGCATCATCAGCACCGGGAGCGTTGCCGATCTCAGGATAGTGCGCGTGGTTCCGCCCAATAACAGTTCGCGCATACGCGAATGGCCATAGCATCCCATTACGAGCAGGCTGAAGCCCTGATCGGTTGCCAGGGACAGCAGCGTATCACCGACGCTGTTCGCGGCCGCCGGGGTCATTATTTCGGCCGTTATATTGTGTTGCGCAAGAAATGCCTTGAGTGGCTCGCCCGGGGGCATGCCGAATACTTCCGGGGGCTGCGACCCCGGATTGAAAATCACTGCCTTGACAAGCTGCATGCGCTGCAGGAGGGGGATCGCGGCATGCACCGCGTGCGCCGCTTCGGGGCTGGCATTCCATGCTATCAATGCCCGGTCGCCGACGCTCGCCACGATTCCCGCATAAGGAATCATCAATACCGGCGCGCCGCAAGTCAGCACGACATACTCCGGGAAACCGGTATCGATGGTGGCGTCGTCTTCATTCGGATCCGGCTGGCCCACCACCAGCAAATCGCAATAACGTCCCTGCAAGCTCATGGCGCGGGTAGCCTCGTCGTCGGTGACGCGCTTTTCAAATGAGCGCAGGCCAAGGCCGCTCACGATACGATCGAATTCTTCCAGCGCGTTATCGGCACGCTCGCGCAGCATCTCCATATAGGGCACGATGTTCGATGCATCCGGCGCCAGGGTCATGTTTTCAAAAACGAATTTTGTGACGCCGGTAATTGCCAAGCCGATCAGGTGCGCGTCATGCGCCATTGCGATGTGCGCCGCCGCTTCGATCCGCGGCGCCAGGTGCCGCGAGTCATTTACCTCGACAAGAATTGTCTTGAAAGACATGAAACTCTCCGGTCTCCCTGGCTTTTAGGGTAGGCGGCGCAAGTCTCTTTGTCTAGAGCGGATTCAGCCGCCCGATTGGCTCCCGACCAGCGATTGCATCGCTTCCTTCACCTTGGCGATGCCGAACTTCCAGACCTGGTCGGCCTTAATATGCGGCATGATCGGCAGGGTTGCCGGATCGATAAAGGCATTCAGCACCGCCGGCCCCGGCGTGGCCAGCAACTGCTTCAGCGCGCTCTCCAGTTCCCCCGGCGTCCTGGCGGTAAAGCCGTGTGCGCCGCACGCGCGCGCAAAGGCGGCGAAATCAAGGTTGCGCAATTCGGCGCCGGCGAACGCGGGCTGACCCGCTTCCTCCATTTCAAGGTGTACCAGGCCCCACCCGCGGTTGTTGAATACCACGACCTTCAATGGCAACTGGTGCTCGACACTGGTCATGAACTCGCCCAGCAGCATCGTGAATCCGCCGTCGCCGGCCGCCACGATCACCTGCTTCGAACGGTCCAGCGCCTGTATGCCATTTGCCTGGCCGAGTGCGGTTCCGACCGCGGCGTTATTGAAGGACGCCAATATCCTTTGCCGGCCCGACTGGCGGAACCAGTTCCCGCACCAGAGCGTGACTTCCCCTGTGTCGATCACGAAAGTCGCATCCGGCGCAGCCAGGTCGCCCAGCAGGCGCGCCACGGTCTCCGGCTGGATCCTGCCCTTGCCTTGTGCCGGGTCGCAGCGCTTGTCAAGCGTGTCTTCCCATTGCTCGCGGTGCCTGGTTACCTTGTCGAAGAAGCTGCCATCGGTTTTTTGCACGACCGATTCAAGCAACTGCGCCAGGGCAGGGCGTAGCGAGCCGGCAATGCCAAGTTCAATCGGCGCGCGACGCCCGAGTGCTTCGACCCGTTCATCGATCTGGATCACGTTGCCGCGCGTCGGCAGGTATTCCGAATAGGGGTAATCGGCGCCGAGCATCAGCACCAGGTCGGCATCGCGCAGCGCGTCGACGCCGGGGGCGCCGCCAATCAGGCCGACGCCACCGATCCAGCGCGGATGGTTGTATGCCACCAGGTCCTTGGCTCTGAAAGTATGCAGGACCGGCGCATTGAGCCGGTCGGCCAGCGACAGCAAGCCGGGCACAGCGTTGCGGCAGCCATTGCCTGCAAACAGCGCGACCGATCCGGCATTGTTGATCAGGCGCGCGGCGCGTTCGATGTCCTCCGGGTCGGGCGCCATTTCCGGCCGCGGATGCAGCATGGCGACACCGGGCACCTGGCCTGCGGCTTTTGCGCCGAGAATATCGGCCGGAACATTGATATGGGCGACGCCGCGATGCGCGTAGGCATGCGCGATTGCCTGATGAAAAACATGCGCAGCCTGCTCGGCCGCCGTGACGGTTTGAGTATAGGCCGCAACGTCGCGAAACAACAGGTCGGGGGAATTTTCTTGCAGGTAGTCGGTGCCGCGTTTGGCGGCGGGGACGCCGCCTGATATGGCTAAGACCGGAGCGTGGTCTTTGCGCGCTTCGTAGAGCCCGGCTACCAGGTGATTCGCGCCTGGGCCCGTGGTGCCGCAACAGACCGCCAGCTTGCCTGTTGCCTTTGCCTGCCCCGCCGCAGCCTGGGCCGCCCCTTCTTCATGCCGCACCCCGATCCATTCAATCCGCTTGTCGCGGCGGATCGCATCGGTCAGCGGATTGAGGGCATCGCCCACCACGCCGAAAATTTGGCGCACGCCAGTTTCATACAGGGTGCTGACTAGGACGTCGGCAACGGATTCGGCCATGCTGGGTCTCCCGGTGGTTTGAACGAAAGTCCGTGGATGGGTAATCCACTTATATCGTTGAGGGGAATCAGCGTAATTGGTTCCAATGCAACTTGAATCCGGACTCAAATCCGGATCTCGACCGAACGGCGCGCCGCAACGATCCGCCGGTCAGGGCACCAGCACACTCGACCCGATCGTGGCGCGTCCCTCCATTGCCGCGTGGGCTTGCGCCACCTGGTCCATGCGATAGGTCTGTCCGATCTCGAAAGTGATCTGTTTCGTCAGCAACAAGCCGAAATAATCATTGGCCATGGCCAGCATGTCGCTACGCTGACGCACATAGTGCACATAGCGCGGACGGGCAAATGACAGCGACCCTGCTTCGCCGAGGATGTTGGGATCGAACGCTTCGATGTTTCCCGATGAATAGCCGAAGCTCACGAACGTGCCGAACATCGCGAGGCTGCGCAGAGAGGCATCGAAGGTATCCTTGCCGACCGAGTCGTACACTGCCGACACGCCTTTGCCGCCGGTAATTTCAGCGACCCGCGCGGGCACGTCCTCGCGGCTGTAGACGATGACATGATCGCAGCCATGCGCAATCGCATGCGCCGCCTTGGCATCGCTGCCGACTGTGCCGATCACCGTGGCGCCCAGCTTTTTCGCCCATTGGCAGGCGATCGTGCCGAGGCCGCCGGCGGCGGCATGAAAAAGAATCGTGTCGCCCGCCTTGACCGGGAAAACATTCTTCAGCAAAAAGCGCGCGGTGATGCCTTGCTGAAGCGTTGCCGCGGCGATCCGGTCGTCCACCCCCGCCGGCACCGGCACCAGGCGGTCGGCGCCGACGATGCGCGCCTCGGCATAACTGCCGGGCGGCCCGCCGGCGTAAGCCACGCGGTCGCCCGGCTTCAGGTCCGTCACGCCCGGGCCGATCGCTTCGATGACGCCGGCGCCGGCGACACCGAGTCCCGAAGGCAGCGGCATCGGATAATGTCCGTGGCGATGATAGGTATCGAGATAATTCAGGCCGATGGCGGTATGGCGGACCAGCGCTTCGCCAGGTCCGGGCGCGGCGAGCGTAATATCCTCGATCTGCATTACGTCGGGCGCCCCGAATTCCCGTATACGGACTGCTTTCACCATTTTTATTGCTCCATTTTGTGCGGTTCCGGCGGGAACCCGTGCCCGGACTTCCGGACAGTCGACATGTTGTCGGCGAGCATTGCTACGCTCGCCTGTCCGCTTTTTTTATCATGGCCATTTCACGTCCGGCTGCATCGGCCCGCTGCACATACGGCAGCACGTTCGCCCCGGTCCGCTCGATATGTTCTCTCAGGATGGCCAGGGCGACTTTGTCATTACGAGCCAGCACCGCTTCGAACATTGCCTGGTGTTCGCCCGGCACGGCGGGATCCGGTATATGTTCGGCCAGGAACAAACGGCGATAGCGGTCGAACATGTCACTCAGGGTCGCGCAAAACTGCACCAGCAGCGGCATGCCGCAGGCGGACAACAGCGTCTGATGATAGGCACGGTGCACCTTTTCCCATTCCGGCACATTGGTGCGCCGATCACGGACGGCGTCGAGCTTGCCAAGCCGATGAAACGCGGCAACCACCGATACTTCCCACTCGCTATCGCCCTTACGGATCGATTCGCCAAGCGCGAGACATTCGAATTCGCAACGAAGCTTCACGACTTCGCGGCAGTTGCTTTCCGAGACTTGCATGACCCGGCAGCCGCGCTGGTCTTCAATCAGCACCAGGCCTTCCGCGCTCAGGCGCGCCAGTGCCTCGCGCAGCGGCGAGAGACTAACCCCGTACTGTGCACGCAAGTCTTCCAGCCGCAGCCGGGTTCCGGGCGCCATCTGTCCGCGCAGGATCGCTTCGCGTAATTGCGCGGCCAGTGCGCTGGCAAGCGTTTCCTTTGAACTTTCCGGACGAATGGCTGGACCATCGGACAACAGCTTCATGTGATTTTCCTCTACTTATTATGTGATCGACGACGCGCACGGATTCCAACCAATCCAATCGGCCGACCTCGATCTTCGCATACGCAAACCGCAAACGGGCACGGCGTTAAAAGCGTGGCAAAACGAGAGCAATACGTAATTTACACGAATAATCGATTTTTATTGACACCTTCGTTTTCCGTGTTGATAATCGTTTGAAACCGGTCGAAAAATAATCTTAACCCAAGGAGACAAAATAATGGATAAATCTGCATCCGACGCCGCTGCGGGACTAGCCGAAGAACCGGTCATTGCATCGAAAACACCGTTTCGCGCCGAATTGCTTGAGGGTTACCGCTACGCATTCTGCGCCTGCGGACTCAGCAATTACCAGCCGTTCTGCGACGGTTCGCACACTTCGTCCAAGGCGGGCATCAAGCCTATCATCTGGACCCAGGATAAAGATCAGACCGTGCTGTTATGCGGTTGCAAGCACTCGGCCAAGATGCCGATCTGCGATCAGTCGCATCGCAAGCTCTGAGGCCGACCGCGCCAGGCCCCGTTTCGCGCCCGCCTGACAAAAAAAATTTCGATGACCCAAAAGGAGCCCGCCATGGTTGCCCAACCTGATGTTAACGCCGATCCGAATGTTGTAGTAACCCTGCAAACCAAGGACATGCCATGGGAGCCCGCCGGGCAACCCGGCGTCGGGATCAAAGTGCTTGAGCGCGTGAACGACCCGCGCAAGGGACGTGAAACCAGCCTGATGAAATTCGCTCCGGGCGCGAGTCTGCCGGAAGAATTGCTGACCCAGCGGGTCGACTTTTTCGTGATCGAAGGTTCGGTGTCAGATGGCATTGATCAATATGGCATGCATACCTTTGTGCGCAACTCGCCGGGCAGCACGGTAAGGATGTCCTCCGCCGAAGGCTGCACGTTGTATGTAAAACGGCGCGAACCGATCCGCAAGACCGATAACGAAAGAATCGTGATCGATTCGAAGGCGGCCAAATGGCTGGACTTCCCGCATCGCGGCGCGACGGTGCTGCACCTGTACCGCGATGTGCACGGCATCGAGACCGCGCGCTTCGGTCGCGTGCATCCGGACCGGAAGATTCCATCCCATGATCACGCAATGGGCGAAGAGACCCTGGTGCTCGAAGGTTGCCTGAACGACGAGTACACGGCGTATGAACCCGGCACCTGGTTCCGGATGCCGATCGGCGTGCCGCACGCGCCTTATACCGAGGCGCCGGGTTGCCTGATGCTGATCCGCGAAGGCGACCTGGTCTGGTAATAATTCAACGTATGAAAAAGAGGACAACATGAATCAGGCGGCAAGCCCCGAGATCGGCAAATCGATCGTCGCGGGAGGAATTCGAACCAACTATCTGGAAGCCGGGCAAGGCGCACCGGTGGTAATGATCCACGGCTCCGGCCCGGGCGTTACCGCATACGCCAACTGGCGGCTGGTGATGCCGAAACTGGCCGAGCGCTTCCGCGTGCTGGCACCCGACATGGTCGGCTTCGGCTATACCGAGCGGCCGGCCGACGCCAGTTACAGTATGGACGCCTGGGTGGCGCACATCGTCGGCTTTCTGGACGCGCTCGAGCTGCCCAAAGTGAACCTGGTCGGAAATTCATTCGGGGGGGCCTTGTCCCTGGCCCTCGCCACACGCTATCCGGAGCGGGTCGATCGCCTGGTGCTGATGGGTTCGGTCGGCACTCGTTTCGATCTGACGCCGGGTCTGGACGCGGTGTGGGGTTACGAGCCGAGCATTGAAAACATGCGGGAGCTGATCTCGGTGTTTGCCTATGACCAGAGCTTGATGACCGAGCAATTGGTGCGTTCGCGCTTCGAAGCCAGCACGCGACCAGGCTTCCATGAATCGTTTTCGGCCATGTTCCCGGCGCCGCGTCAGCGTCACATCGACATGCTGGCCACCCCCGAAGAACAGATCCGCAAACTCGATAAGGAAGTCCTGATCGTGCACGGCAGGGAGGATCGCGTCATTCCGCTTCAGGCCAGCATGCGGCTGTTCGAACTGATCGAGCGTTCGCAGCTGCACGTCTTCGGACGTTGCGGGCACTGGACCCAGATCGAGCATGCCAGTCGTTTTGCAAATCTGCTGGAGGATTTTTTCCTCGAGCAGCAAGCCTGAAAAATAGTTCGATCAGAGATAGCTTAACAAGCAAGTTGCAAACCTGCTCGAGGGTTTTCCCTCGAGCGACAGACTTAAAAAAATAGTTCGACCAAAATAGCTTGATAACCAAGGAGACATGTCATGCAATCGCTTCGTAACTTCCTGAAGTCCTTAGTCGCCGGCGCCGCACTGTGCGGCGCCGGCATGCTGCCCGCATCGGCCGCCGATTTCACAATGAAAATCGGATTCGGCACCATGAACGACATCCAGCATCAGTGGGGCACCTGGATGAAAGAAGCCATCGAGGCGCGTTCGCAAGGACGTATCGAGGTAAAGCTGTTTCCGCGTAACCAGTTGGGCACCATCGCCAGCCAAATCGAGGGCATGCAGCTGGGGACGATTGAAGCGTTCACGACACCGGCCGACTTCTTTGCCGGGATCGATCCGCGTTTTGGCGCGTTCAGCACGCCGGTTCTGTTCAAGGATATGCAGCACGCGGAAAAGGTATTGCTCGATCCGGAGGTCAACCGCGAAATCATGACGCTGGGTTCGGACAAGAACCTGCAGGTCATCTCGGTCTACACTTTTGCTTTTGCCAACTATTTCGGCCGTCAGCCGTTCCGCACGCTGAATGATTTCAAGGGCAAGAAATTGCGCGTGAACGCGACCGCCGCCGAGCGCGCAAAAATGCGCCAGCTGGGCGCTACCGCTGTGCCGATGGATCTCGCGGAAGTCGTCCCGGGGCTGCAGCAGGGCGTCATCGACGGCACGCAGAGTGCAACCGCCGTCTATGTCAACTTCAAGTTCAACGAGATCAACAAGGTCCTGACCGATTCGAACGACACCATGGTCGTGTCGCTCGGCGTGGTAAGCCGCGCATTCCTGAACAAGCTGCCGGCGGATCTGCGCCAGATCGTGATCGAAGAAGGCCAGAAGATCCAGCCGCGGATGATGGCGCAGTCGCGCACCATGGACGAGGCGATGCGCAAGCGCTGGACCGAAGTCGGCGGCGAGTGGGTCCGTTTCAGCGCCGAGGACCAGGCCAGGATGCGGACCTTGCTGGGCGGGATTGGTGAAGAAGTCACCAAGGATGCCCCGGCAGCCAATGCGTTTTACCGCCGCCTGGCGGCCGCCGCTCAGAAATACTGAGTCATTACGTACCGGGCCGGCTGATGCCGGCCCGGTCTCCAGGGCTTGCCAAGGAATTTTTCTCTCATGCTGCGCTTACTGCTCTCAACCATACCGATGACGGTGATCGGCGTGCTCATGCTGGTCGACGTTGCCCTGAACGGCGCGAACGTGATCGGCCGGTATTTTTTCGGCAGCCCGATTTTCTGGGCTGAAGAAGTCATGGTTTATCTATCGATCTGGGGTGTCTTCATCGGCATCATTGCGGTAGCGTATAAAGGCGAACATCTTTCGATGGACCTGTTTTCGGCGCGCCTGACAGGGGCGCCGGCGATCGCGCTGTATGTCGTCACCACTATCGTGCTCGCCATTTCCTGTTTTTACACCGCGGCGCAGTCGTGGCAAATCGTCCGCATGTTTTTCGAAACCGGCGCGGTGAGTAACGCGGCCGGCGTGCCAAAGGCAATACCGCATTCCGCACTGTTGATCGGTTTCGGCCTGACGGCGCTGGCTGCCGTGGTGCGCATCGTCGCGCAATTCAAATCGGTGGACGCGCCAAAGCCGGCGCTGACGGAAAGAGTGCCGCTATGATTGCCACCATGACCTTTTTGCCGATTGCCCTGATGGTGCTCGGCTTTCCTTTCTTCCTGATCCTGCTGGCGACCGCGGCCGTTATCCTGGCGTTCTTCGGCTCGATGCCGGCGACCGCCATGCACCAGGTGATGTTCAGCAGTATCGACAAGTTTGCCTTGCTGGCGGTGCCGTTCTTCATTTTCGCGGGCGACCTGATGGGTCGCGGCGGCGTGTCGCGGCGGCTGATCCGCTGGGTCACCTCGATGCTGGGGGGAGTACGCGGCGCGCTGCCGTTTACCGCGCTCGGCACGACCGTGGTTTTCAGCGCCGTATCGGGCTCCACGGCAGCGACCGTAGCTGCGGTCGGCGGACTCACGTATGACCGCATGCGGGAGGCCGGCTATTCCGAGCGTTTTTCATCGGGGTTGCTGGTATCCGCCGCTGCAATGGATAACCTGATTCCGCCCTCGGTCGGTTTCATCCTGTACGGCATTTCCTCGGATACGTCGATCGTCAAACTGTTCGCAGCCGGCGTCTTGCCCGGACTGGTGCTGGCGGCGTTTTTCGCGGTCTACATCTGGTGGTATGCGCGCCGCACCGGCGAGGGGCGGGGCATGCCGTTTACCGTGCGCGAATTCCTGGCGGCGACGCGCGACGGCATCTGGTCGATCGCCGCGCCGGTAGCGGTGCTGGGCGGTATCTACACCGGTATTTTCTCGGCCACTGAAGCGGCCGGTATCGCGTGTATCTATGCGATCGTGGTGGTCGGCTTCGTTTACCGCGAAATCACCTGGAAAGAGATCTTCGAATCGGCGTCACGTTCGATGTATCTGACCGCCCAAATATTTGTAATCGTCGCGGTCGCCGGCGTATACTCCTGGCTGCTTACGATCAACGGGGTTCCGCAAGCCCTGGCCGCAACCGTCACCGATCTGAACGTTCCGCCCTGGGCCGTGCTGTTTGCTATCACGTTGTTATTGCTGGCGGTCGGCTGCGTGCTCGATACGGCGTCATCGATTCTCGTGTTCACGCCGCTGCTGCTGCCGGTGGCGTTAGCTCTCGGGATGGACCCTGTGCACTTCGGCGTGGTACTGGTCATGAATCTCAGCATCGGTACTTTTACGCCGCCGTTCGGCATCAACCTGTTTGTTGGCCAGGCGGTATTCAAGCTGCCGCTGAAAGCCCTCTATGCCGGCGTCGGTCCTTTTATCGTCGTCTCGGTGGCGGCACTGTTGGTCGTAACCTACGTTCCATCCATTTCACTGGTGATCTTAAAGTTTTTATAAAAGACGCCAATTTTTAATTAATCTTATCAGCCATAACCAGGAGTTTTTCATGCTTCCAGCACGTATCGATACCGATGTAGTCCGCCGCCTGATCGGCGAATATTCCGACACCAAGCAGACTCTGGAAGAGCGCACTGCAATCTACAAGGAACTGATCGGCTTCGTGCCGCCGCGCATTGAGGCACGCCTGAATGTCACCGGCGCGCTCGATCCGACGATCGTGGACATGCAGGAACGCATTCGCGAACACGCGATGTATCCCAAGTGCTTCGACGTCAAGACTGCGCAATTGATGTTGTTCGGCATGCTGCTCATGGATGGGAATGACGCGGTGGTATTGCACGGGATGGCGGCGCGACGTGCCGGCGCAAGCTGGGAAGAAATGCAGGCGGTAATCAATCTGTGCTATCTGTTCCGGGGCATGTCGGCAGCAAACAAGGGTGCGGAAATTCTCGCCAACATGGCCAAGCGCGAAGATGCCGAGGCGCAGGCTTCCGCCAAGTAGTCGAGTAGTCGAGTAGTCGAGTAGTCGAGTATCGAAGAAAAGAAATCAGAAATTAATAAGGACACCCCCGTGGGACTCTCCAAAGAAAAAATTCGCCATCTGGGCGATGAACTGTACGAAGCCTGGAACAAGGCGCGTGCGATCGACCCGATCACCG
>JAQGMO010000236.1 GCA_028292315.1 Herminiimonas sp.
GCACTTCTCCAACTACCCGAACACCGGCGACCGACATAAAAAAACCCGCTGAAGCGGGTTCTCGTGGTTCGTGTCCAGCTTTGACAATTTGAACCAGGCGCTATCAGCTTGGATTCTTTGGCGCCGTGTTGGCCCTGGCATCAGGCTTTCCGGCAGGGGCATCGGTCCTGGCTACCGCTTTCCCTTTGGCTTTCACCTTCCTGGCGGTGCGCTTGGTCGCGTTTTTCGCCTTCGTGAAATCCGATTTCACATTGGTCTTGGCCTGCTGCGCTTCACCCTTCAGGGTTTCTTTGGAAAGCGGAGAGGCAGACGGCGCAGCGGACGGCGCAGCCGACGGCGCAACGGCCGGTGATGCGGGCGCGGCCGTATGAGCGGCGGCGAATACCGAAGAAGCGAACATGGTGGCAATCACAGCGAACAGTATCTTATTCATTTTAAATCCTTTGAGTGAAGAGGTTACCCGCGCCGACTGGCGTGCATGATATAACGCCTTGCTCGTAAGTCGGTTGACAACAATTGGAACGGTATGCCCGCATTCCTACCGGCGCATTCCTACCGGATGATGCTTGCGTCGCGATCGGAATTCGAACGGAGCCGGTAAAATAAGCAAAACACCAAAGGGAGTTTAATGTGCAAGCCGTGACCAAAACCTCGCCGCAAAAAGAACTCGCGACCTCGTGCGGTACGCTTGTCATCAACAAGCGGGGGCAGGTTCTGCTTTGCCATGTAACGGGCACGAATCACTGGGATATACCGAAAGGATTGCAGGATCCCGGCGAAACACCGCTTGAGGCCGCCAAAAGAGAATTGCGTGAAGAAACCGGACTTGAATTTGACGATGCCCTGTTTGAAGAGATCGGCTGCTTTCCTTATCGACGCGACAAAAAGCTGCATCTCTTCAAGGTGTACGCAGCGGAAGATTTCGACAGCCTCGGGCACCTCATCTGCACCAGCCATTTTACCCACCATGTCACCGGAAAGCTGACGCCGGAGATGGATGGATTTTGCTGGGCATCGCAGGATGACATCAGGCGGCTTTGCTGGCCGCGGATGGCGGAACGCCTGTTATCGCTGGCCTGGTAGCAGCGAACCCGGCGACTCGCCGCGCCGGCTTTTCCGAATTCATTTCTCACGATTATTTTCAAGGATAAGTCCGATATCGGCTTTTAGTCGCCAGCCTGGCGACTAAACTGAAAGTTGAAAGCGGCATCCTCGCGGTTGGAAAAGATGAATTGGCACTCTTTCCGCGCCACCGGACTGGTTTTGATGGCAGGAATCACAGCAACGGATGAAGCAGCGATGAGCATGACCCTGACCTCGCCGGCATTCAACGATGGCGCCGGAATTCCCGCCAAATATACCTGCGATGGAGAAGAGATTTCACCGCCGCTCGCCTGGTCCGGCGCCCCCCCGGCGGCGCGCAGTCTTGCTCTGATAGTTGAAGACCCCGATGCACCCGACCCCGCGGCACCGAAAGTCACCTGGGTACATTGGATCCTCTATAACATTCCTCCAGACACTAACGGTTTGAAGGAAGGCGCGGCATCGCATGCGCTACCGGCGGGTGCGCTCGAAGGAAATAATTCCTGGCATCGTACCGGGTACGGCGGTCCCTGCCCGCCCATCGGCCGGCACCGTTATTTTTTTCGGCTCTACGCCCTTGATACAGTACTGCACGATCTTGCCAAACCCGACAGGGAACGAATGCTAAGGGAAATCGAAGGCAAGGTCATCGCCCAAGCACAATTACTAGGCGTGTACCAGCGAAAACGCTGACCAAGGATGAATCCTCTCTGTCGCGAAGACGCCGTCCGGCACAAATCGTGCGCTAAATTGTATTGGAACAAATTCATCTGGATGGTTACTCAATGGTAATGATGCATTTCCAGTATTCGGATATCGCACTCAAAATCCATTCTTATTACGTCTCCATTTCCTTGAGGCCGCCATGTCAGACATTTCCCTTCGTTCGTCTCGTAACCTCGTGCCTTCCGACCTCACGCTTCAGGATTTCGCTGCCGTGTCGGGCGCCGACAAAGCCCACGGCAGCGCGGCCGAACTGCGCGTCACCAACGGCAATGTGGTGGTGGTTCATGAAGGCGCTCTCGGCCATGTAACCCGGTTCTTTGAAAAAATCGGTATGGCTCTTGATAATATCGGAGAACCGGGAAAATGGAGCCAGGAAATCGTGCGGCAGCGAGCAGACGCGTGCACAGCCTTTGCACAAGCCGGGCAGAACGTGTCCTCGGGGAATGAGGTGCCTTTTTCGTCCGAGTCGCCAGACTCCGGTTCCGCCGCGAATCAAACGCTCAGTGTAGCCGGCGTGAGGGCTGCCATGGTTAAACGCCTGGTCGGCTGCATGATTTCGCCGGAAGCAGCCAAACGTCTGGAAAATAAAGTCACGGTGGATCATTTGGGCCGGATCACCGCGACCGGGCCAGACTACCTCAAACTCACGGTGGCTGATTTGAACACACTTGTGAAGGATGTCGTTTCCGACCTTACCAGGACGAACACAGCCGGCGACCGGGATGAGATAGCCCGGACCCGCCGCGAGATCGTGCTGGACTTTCTTGGCGGGTTGCGCGCGGCAATGGGCTCCTTGCCACCGGGGGAAACCGAAGATCTCCTGCATCGGTCAGACCTCCTGCATCATTTCCAGACGGGCTTCAAATCGCTCTGGCTCAGCTCTTCCCTCAATGATGCGCCGCTGCTTTCGGCATGGTTTGATTCGGCAGCGGCACACCTTCATGGCGCATACCCCGAGCTGGCGGCCATGGCGCGCGAACTGAACGCCGAGGCGGCAAAGCCGACGCACAATACCCAGCGTCACGACAATACATTCGGCCGCAAATTCGAGTCGGAATTCATCAATACGCTGGTGAAGTCGCCGCCGCCCCGGGTTCTGGCCATGGCCGATAAGGTTGGACAACTTTTTGTGCAACATTACAAGAACAATGCCCAGATTCTGACCGAGCCGAACTCCTACTCCATGCTGGCGGAAAGTATCCAAAACGACCCGCGCCCATGGCATTCGGAACTACCCGAAGTCGCCGCATTCGTAAAGTCGCCGTCATTGGCCACCTTCGCAGAAATGATGGCAAATCCGAGCCGCAGCGGCTACGGCGTGATCAACCAGTCGTACATCGGCGTGAAGGCATCGGTGGTACTTCGCGGACCGTGGAAGGCGACGGCCGATGATAATTACGGGGCGGTTGTGACGCAGGGGCGCTCGGCCACCAGCTCGGTATTGGGAGCAGGGGCCAAACAGCATCCTGCCCTTCTGCTGTCCTTCGAAGCCACCCTGGATCAAAGCCGTGATCATTGCATGCGGGTGCAGCAAACCAATCCATCCGGATCTGCGCCAAAGCAGCAAGCCGACGCAGCGTTAAAAGCGATAAAACAGGTTAGAACGAAGCTGGACAGCCGCCGTTACGCGGCCGGGGACGCCGACGCACTTCGCTTGGCATTTGAAGAAGCGGAAACGTCGTTACGGACTTTGATCGCACCCGACAGCCCGTTTTACTTTCTCGCCGACCAGGCACACGATGCCGCGACCCGGATAAGGGATATGGCGCCAGAACAAGCGCTTGAACTGGCCACGGTGAACCTGTCAGCGTCGGACCAAAAAATACTGGCCGATGCCGGACTCAGTTTCAGCCCCGCCAAAACCAATGATTTCGGAACACGGCTGCCGCATCACCTGCCGAACGAACATGGCAAGGATTGGGAATCCGGGAAATCGGTACAGGCCGGAGTCCACGTCAATCTGAAAGCGCCGAAGCCTTTCGAAAACAATGCCTTGCAGAACGATCAGAACACGGTTGTCGGTCCATCCGGATCGACTAATATGATGACTTTCCTTTATCTGCATATGATGTATGGTGGCGCCGGCGCCCCGCCGGATCCCACTTTCAGCCTGAGCGACGCGTTTGCCGGAACCATGATGTTCCTGACTTTCGACGGCGGTCATTCCCTGCCTGAGTCGCTAGGAACCTATTACGCGATCCTGGCCGATGCACGCGTTACATATAGCCAGGAAGCCGGCATGAATCCCGAACGTCAAGCGATCTTCGAGAATCGCCGCGCCGCGCTGAATTCTTTCGTGCTCGACTACAACCGCATGACTGAATTCTTTATCAGTGCCGACACCAAGCAAGCGGTCGCGAACGCGATTGACACCGCCTTCGAAAAAACCAGGGCGCAGTTCGACGAAGTCCATGCGCAGCGGCTAGTATAGGAGCCTGACTGTGCCGTCGATCCCGGATGATTTTCTCGTGGGCACCGCGTTGGGTTTGCTTGCCGGTGCACCGCGGAGTATTAACCGGCGGATTCGATCCGCTTAAGGGCTTGCCGTATCGCGCCGGCATCACTGGGCCGAACCAGGCGCGCGACTTCCGCGCCCTGGTTCAAGAAGATCAGGGTCGGCCACAGCTTTACCCTGAACGAGCGTCCCAGTGCCTGGCCCCGGCCATCCTCGATCTTGATATGGCGAACCTGCGGATATGCTTCAAATGCCGTCGCCAGCAGCGGCTGAGCCGCCTGACAATAGCCGCACCAGGGGGCGCCGAACTCGATCACGGTCGGGCCAGCGATTTTGTCGATTTCCGGTCGCGCCGGTTCAGTCGTTTCATACTGATGATTCATCGCCATGATTTTCTCTGCTAATTCACACGATTCCTCGACTGTCGACCGCCAGGGGAACCGATCGTACGGCAGCCGGCTGCAGAGATTCCGGCAGTTTGCGCTTGTCGCCCCATGGATAGGCGGAATGTCCTTGCGTTTATTCTAACCAATCCAACAAAACGCCGCTCAGCGACCGTTGGCCTCCGAAATTCACAGCCAACTTCACGCTTCCTGATTGGCCATTATTTTTTTATGGGCAATATCGTTGGCCAGCGTAGATATAAATCTAAAGATCGGCATTTGATTTTCCTCATCGGGGCGACGTTTTGCTTCGCAAGCCTCGGGCAGATAGAAAACGGGACGGTTTCGATGCGACCTCTGCAGGCGCGGCAGCGTAATCACGGCGCTCCGGCCGCTGTAGTGACATGCGCAATATAACGTTGTATATTACGCTTTTCGCCCATGCCAAAGCGCTTTCATGTCACGCCTTGCCGTTCTTTTCACTGGTCTACTCTTCAGTTGGCAGGCACATGCCGCAGAGCTAACCATAGCCGCGGCGGCTAGCCTGAGCAACGCATTTCGCGAACTGGCTCCGGTCTTCGAGTCCCAGCATCCGGACGTGAAACTCCAATTCAACTTCGGCGCTTCCGGCGCCCTGTTACAACAGATTGCCAAAGGTGCTCCAGTCGACGTTTTTGCCAGTGCGGATCAGGAAACGATGGATCAGGCGCAGGCACAGGGCCTCGTGAAGTCGAACGGACGGCGCAACTTCGTTTCCAATATGCTGGTGGTTGTCGCACCTTCAGGCAACAGCACCACACCGAAAACCTTGAATGACTTGGCGCAGGCACGCTACAAGCGTATCGCCATTGGATTGCCGGCCAGTGTCCCAGTGGGCCGTTATACCAAAGCCGTGCTGGAAAAAGCACAGCTTTGGTCAGCGATCGAGCCTAAAATAATTGGCGCACAGACTGTGCGGCAGGTGCTCGACTATGTCGCACGCGCTGAAGTCGATGCCGGTTTTGTGTATGCCACCGACGCGGCCATCATGCCGGATAAAGTCAGGGTCGCCTTTACGGTACCGACGGATCGCCCGGTTCTCTACCCCATTGCGCCAGTCGCCGCCGGCGCCAATCGTTCCGTTGCACAGGAATTCGTCGCCTTCGTCACTTCCTCTCAAGCCCAGCGTGTGCTCGCGAAGTACGGCTTCGGCAAGCCTTGATCCCTATCGATGGAAAACGCCTGGATTCCCTTGAGTCTGACACTCAAAGTCGCCGGATGGGCTACTGCGCTCAACCTGGTGTTCGGGGTAGCTGTCGGCTTTTTCCTGGCCCGCAAACGATTTCCTGGGCGCGACTTATTGGATGCGCTACTGACACTGCCCATGGTAATGCCGCCAACGGTGCTTGGCTACTACCTGCTCGTGCTCCTCGGGCGGCGCGGACCAGTTGGCGGCTGGCTTCAGGAAAATTTCGGCGTCAACCTTATTTTTACCTGGCAGGGAGCCGTAATCGCGGCCGCCATCGTCGCCTTTCCGCTTACATTCAAGTCGGCGCGCGCTGCATTTGAAGCCGTTGATCCGCAATTTGAGCAGGCTGCGCGTGTTCTGGGCATCAGCGAGGCCGCGATATTTTTCCGTGTGACCCTGCCGTTGGCATGGCGCGGCATTCTGGCGGGCCTTTTGCTGGCCTTCGCCCGGGCGACCGGCGAATTCGGCGCCACTTTGATGGTCGCCGGGAGCATTCCCGGTAAAACGCAAACCTTATCGATTGCGGTGTACGAAGCAGTTCAAGCCGGGCAGGATAGCCTTGCGAATTTTTTAGTGCTGTTAACGTCGGTGACTTGCATCGCGGTGCTGCTGGCTGCGGGCCGGCTGGCGCCAGGACGCGTTGCAGGCCGGCCATGAGGATGCCTTCATGATTTGGGATGTCGATGTACGCAAGCGCTTTCAGGACCGCGGGCATGGCTTCATGCTGGATGTGCGCTTTCGCAGTGACGCCCGGCGCCTGGTTCTGTTTGGGCCATCAGGCGCCGGCAAGAGCCAGACCTTGAAGATGATTGCCGGTCTCGGCACGCCCGACAATGGGCATGTTCGACTGGATGGGACGACGCTGTTTGACCGGGACGCACGCACTGACCTGCCGCCGCAGCAACGTGCGCTCGCCTATGTATTTCAGGACTATGCGCTGTTTCCTCACCTGACCGTACTTCAGAACATCGGGTTCGGCTTGCACTCCGGTTTGATTAACCCAAAGCGCAATTTACGAAGCGACGCCGTGGACCGCTGGCTGGAAGCCTTCCATCTCGAATCGGTGGCCCATCAATATCCGGAGCAATTGTCGGGTGGACAGCGTCAGCGGACTGCCTTGGCCCGTGCTCTGGTTGCACGACCGCGCGCCCTGCTGCTGGACGAACCGTTTGCAGCGCTGGATCGGGCACTCCGGGCGCACTTACGCCAGGAATTGGCTGAACTTCAGGCGCAACTGAACATTCCACTAATTTTGATTACCCATGACGAAGAGGACGTCGACGCGTTTGCCGATGCGGTGATTTGTATTCGAGACGGTCAAGTGGCCGAGGACAGAGGAACTGGTTCAGGCTGGAAGCCGGATAGCCCGGCGCGCTTTCCATATCCGCAAAAAATTTCGTAAAAATTTACTTGGAGCTTTCATGACGCAAACAGGCAACCAGGCTCACGAACCGATTCATCTCGAAGGCGCAGTCTGGATGAAGGTTGGCGATGCAAACCTGGGCGGCCACGGTCGTGTCGGACTGCTGCGGGCCATCGCCGAAAAAGGCTCGATCACCCAGGCGGCCAAAGCCATCGGCATGAGTTACAAGGCCGCCTGGGATGCTGTCGACACGATGAACAACCTGGCGGGTGAACCGCTGCTCGAACGAAGCAGCGGCGGCAAAGGAGGCGGTTCGACGCAACTGACCGAGCGAGGTCTTCAGCTCATCGCGCGTTTCTCACAGATCGAAGCGATCCATAGACAGTTCGTGCACATGCTGAGTCACGACGCCACCGACCTTGCAGCCGACCTTGATTTATTGAGGACTCTGAACATGAAGACTAGCGCACGAAACCAGTTTTCCGGGGTTGTCACCGCCCTGACGACCGGCGCCGTCAATGACGAAATTGAACTTACCCTCGGAAAGAATGTACGGATCGTAGCGATTGTGACCCGAGAGAGCACGGAGTCTTTGGGGCTGAAGGTCGGTAGTCAAGCGTTTGCATTGATCAAGGCTTCTTCCGTCATCATTGCCTGCGATCTTGAAGGCACTAAACTTTCGGCCCGCAATCAACTCTGCGGAACGGTTCGTTCCGTGACTCCGGGAGCGGTCAATGCGGAGGTAGTCCTGGAAATTGATGGCGGCGGAAGCATTGCGGCGATTGTGACCAACCCGAGTATCCATTCGCTTGGGCTTGAAACTGGTACAAGGGCGGTCGCGATATTCAAGGCATCGAGTGTCATCCTTGGCACGATGGCCTGAAATCAGGAATCCGGTCACCCGTTACATATTGGATTGTTATCCAATGATGGTTACTATGGCGAGCCAGGCCGTATCGGACAGTCACGGTTGTCTTTTCCGGCAGAGAACAATCGAAATGGAGACTTGAATGTTGAACTGGAAAAAACGTGTCGCGGCTCTTGCCCTTGCAATGGGATCCTCGGCGGTCGCCTTGCCGTCGTTGGCGCAAAATGTCATCAAGCTGTCCACGACCACCAGCACCGAAAATTCCGGCTTGCTGAAATTTCTCTTGCCCGCCTTTGAGGCCAGGACCAATAGCAAAGTGCATGTCATCGCGGTGGGAACCGGGAAGGCGCTCGAACTGGCCAAGAATGGCGACGTCGACGTCACTCTGGTGCATGCGCGCCCGTCGGAAGACAAGTTCGTCGCCGAGGAGCATGGGGTGAACCGGCGGGACGTGATGTATAACGATTTCATTATCGTCGGCCCGGCCAGCGATCCGGCCGGCATCAAGGGCAGCAAGGACGTGATTGGCGCGATGAAAAAGATCGCCGACAGCAAGGTGAAGTTCATTTCGCGGGGCGACAATTCCGGTACCGACCAGATGGAAAAAGCCTACTGGAACGAGGCTCGTACCAAGCCCCAGGGCAATGCCTACATCACGGCCGGACTGGGCATGGGCGAAGTATTGAATATGGCGGCGGAACTGCAGGGCTATACCTTGACCGACCGCGCGACCTACGGTGCATATCGCGCCAAGACCGGCCTGGCAATCGCCGTCGAAGGCGATCGTAAAATGTTTAATCCCTATGGCATCATCGCGGTTAATCCTGCCAGACATAAAGACATCAATTACAGGGGCGCAATGCAGCTCATCGAATGGATTACCTCCGACGAAGGGCAAAAGAAAATCGCCGATTTCAAGGTGGATGGGCAGCAGCTCTTCTTCCCCTCGGCAAAGAGCGGCAAGTCACTGCCGCGCAAAAGCCCATAGATCATTCGAGCGTTTTGGTAAGCCATGTGGAAATCAACCGCATGTCGTCATCTTGCCGGGATACCGGCCGGGCACATGGCAACTGTTTGCGGCAACGCCGAGCGGCGGAAACATATGTGCCCGGCCGCTGGCCGATGCGAAAGAATTATTTTAAGACTGAAATAAATATTTTGGCATCGCCATGAAATATCACGAAATTCTAGGTATCATCCAACGCTGAACTGTATAAAATAAGAATCATTCTCATAAACGTACTGCAAGCCAGCCAGCCTCCGGGTCAGCCAGCCAGCCTATAATTTCACATAGGATTGGATCATGGCTGCAAAACCCACTTCATTTTCACCCTTTCTAAAATCCGTCGGTAAACCGGCATCTCGCATACATCGCACCGAAGCGCGCCACATCGCCGCGGTGGCGATGAGTGGCCTGGCCCTTGGCGCCGCATGGCCTGAATCCGCCATGGCGCAGTCCGTGCTACCGGAAATCAATGTAAGCAGTCAGGCTGATCGCGGCTACGCCGCGAAACAAAGCACAACCGCAACGAAGACGGATACCGACTTACGAGACACGCCTCAGGCAATCTCGGTGGTCACCGAAGCGCAGATCAGCGACCAGGCGGCGCAAAGTCTGCAGGAAGCCTTGCTTTACACGCCAGGCGTGAACTTCGCCCAAGGCGAAGGCAACCGCGAAACGCCGATCTTCCGCGGCATATCCACTACGGGCGATTTTTTTGTCGACGGCGTGCGCGACGACGTCCAGTATTACCGCGATCTCTACAATATCGAGCGGGTCGAAGTGTTCCGCGGACCGAACGCCATGATTTTCGGTCGCGGCGCGACCGGCGGCCTGATCAACCGGGTTACCAAGACCCCATCCTGGACCCCGGGCTACGGCGGATCGCTGACATTCGGCTCCTGGGCAAACCGCCGTGCGACAGTCGACATCAACCAGCCTCTCAACCAGGACCTTGCGTTCCGGTTGAATGGTCTATATGAAAATTCAAACAGCTACCGCGATGGCGTGTCGATCGAACGTTCAGGCGTCAACCCTACCCTGTCCTGGCGCGTCGCCCCAAAGACCATGGTCACGGTCGGCTACGAATATTTCAAGGATGACCGGATCGCCGACCGCGGCATCAGTTCCTATCTTGGCGCACCGGTCCAAACCGACCGGTCGACTTTCTTTGGCAATGCCGCCGGAAGCCCGACCGGAACCACATTGAACGCGGCGACGGCACTGATCGAGCATACGTTCGACAACGGCGCGCTGTTGCGCAACCGCGCCCGCTATGCAGACCAGGATAAGTTTTACCAGAATGTCTTTCCCGGCGCCGTCAATGCGGCCGGCAACGCGGTCGCCATTTCGGCATACAACAACGCCATGACGCGCGAGAGCTGGTTCAATCAAACCGACCTGATTTTTCCATTGGTGACAGGGGCAGTCAAACACAAGATTCTGGTCGGCGCCGAATTCGGGCAGCAGGATACGGATAACTTCCGCAATACGGGATTTTTCCCGGGCAATGCCACCAGTGTGAGCGTGCCCCTCAGTAATCCGGTGACATTTGCGCCCATCGTTTATCGCCAGTCGGCGACCGACGCCGATAACACCGGCAAAGCCAAGGTAGCCGCGCTATACCTCCAGGATCAGATCGAACTGAGCCCCCAATTCCAGATCGTCGCCGGGCTGCGCTATGACAAGTTCAAGGTTGATTTCAAAAACAACCGTACCGCACAGACCTTCAGGACCGACGACGGGCTGGTATCGCCGCGCGTCGGCGTAATCTATCGGCCGATCGAGCCCTTGTCTCTTTACGCAAACTACAGCATCGCCTATCTGCCGCGCGCCGGCGACCAGCTGTCTTCATTGAACTTGACCACGGCCGCGCTCGAACCGGAAAAATTCAAGAATTATGAGCTGGGCGCGAAGTGGGATGTATCGCCCAATGTGGCGGCGACGGCCGCGGTCTACCGGCTCGATCGCACCAATGTGGTGGTGCTCGATCCCAGCGATCCTGCCAATACCCGCACCATGCTCAGCGATGGACAACGTTCGGAAGGTCTCGAGCTCAGTCTGGTTGGTAACCTGAGCTCGGCATGGAGCGCGACCGGCGGCTATTCCTACACCGATGCCAGGTTCATCGCGGACACCAGCGCAACCTTGCGCGCCGGAGGCCGGGTAGCCCAGGTTCCCAAGCACACGTTCTCGCTGTGGAACCGGTATGAATTCAATCCAAAGATCGCCGCCGCGCTAGGGGTCATCTATCGAGGCAAGACGTTTGCCGCCAACGAACAGATTGCGACGGCGGCGGCACCGATCCCGAATGTCACCCTGCCGGGCTATACCCGGGTCGACGCGGCATTTTTCTACAAGATCGACAAAAACCTGCAGGCGCAGGTCAATATCGAAAACTTGTTTGATAAAAAATACTACGCATTTGCCAACAGCAACACCAACATCACGCCGGGTTCGCCGCGCGCAATACGGGTGGGATTGGTTGCCAGGTTCTGAGGATCAGTTGAAGCTGGCTGCGCATTAGCGACCGCGCCGGCCGCCAGCTCTCCCGGGCTGGCGGCCG